>JAEZRL010000379.1 GCA_023440945.1 Bacteroidota bacterium | reverse complement strand
GAACAGAAGCAGCACTTACCGGTTTGCCGGCACTATCAATCACTTTACCAAAAACATGACCGATAGACGGCGGCGCCTGCATTTTTCCTTTGCCTGGTCCTCCTCCAGGAAACTGTGCTATCGTTGCTGTTGAAAAGCAAACAACCAAAGCAAGGAATAAAAACTTTTTCATACAATTGATTTGAAATGATGTGGAATTAAAAGCGGGAACAAAACTATTATGCAACCAGTGGAGTTTTTTACAAATGAGATGATGTATAAAAAAGTTGCGACGAAAAATAAAGAAGGTTAAAGGCTATTAACAATTCTGCCTTTATACTAAATGCAGGATAGCAGTTTTTCTATTAAAAGTGGGCAAAAAATTTAAGGTTTAAAAAGAGATTAATCTTATTTATAGCTATTGCAATTTCAAAATATGTTTTCTACCTTGTTTTAGAATCAGCGATTTTTAGTTCTTGAATAACTTTTTAAAGCGAAAACTAAAATCTCTGATTCTGCCAAAATTAACCTGTGATGAGAGTACGAATGTTACTTGCAATTGCGACAGCTTTAAAATAAAGGCTTAATTCCAATATCTATATAAAACCACTTCCCATTATCAGGTCCACATTTAAATGTAACACCTGCTTCTTGCGTATTAATTCTTACATCCTTCAGTTAATGTCATTCCTTATGCTTAACTATTATAATCGCAGAAAAATTCCAAAATGCATTACTAACATTTAGAACCTTCCATAAACAATAATACCCCTATATATATGAACAGCACCTTCCTGTCTTCATGGAGAGTTGTGTACACTAAACCGAAGCATGAAAAAAAAGTAGCCGATCAACTACTTGAATTTAACATCTCTTCTTACCTGCCATTGGTGAAATCTTTACGTGTCTGGCATGACAGAAGAAGACTTATAGACATTCCTCTTTTTCCTTCTTATGTTTTTGTTTGTGTGCAAAATGATGAAGATTATTTTAATAGTCTTACTATAGAGGGTCTTCTTTACTATGTAAGAACAGGTAAACAAATAGCAACGGTAAACAATTCGGTCATCGACAACATTCGCTTTACTGTAGAGAACGGAAAAGGAATTGAAGTATCCGCAGAAAATCTGAAACCAGGCAAACAACTTTTAATAAAGGCGGGTGCTTTTACAGGAAGGAATTGCGAAGTTGTTGAATATGGAGGCAGACAAAAAATTGTAGTAAGGATAGAATTACTGCAAAGAAATATTCTGCTTAACATGCCTGTTGAAGATCTTGTTGCTGAGTAGAAAAACAACAAATCTTCTTCCGCTGATATGTTTCAGCGTTGGCGAATGCCTTGAACTGACAGCAAATATTAAACTTGTATTCACCCTTCTCCTCCAAAATAAATCTTGATTTATGGCACTCATCAAACCATTTGTTACAACCCAAAACCTATGAACCAAAAAAAAATTTTATTGATATTCTTTTCTATACCACTTTTCTTCTCTTGTGTTAATATGAAGAAAGCGATTTATTTCAACAATATACAGGATTCAACTATTATGGCTAAAGCAGAAGACCTTGAACCCGTTATACAGAAAAATGATGTATTAAGTATTTCTGTAAGCAGTATGAATCCTGAAGCTACAGAAATATTCAATGAACCAAATACTTCCGGAACAGCAGCATCGGGCTATTTGGTTAACCGCGATGGTAATATTCAATTTCCGCTTATTGGAGATATAAAAGCTGCAGGACTTACCAAAAAGGCTTTAAGAGAAAGTATATCGAACAGTTTAATAGAAAAAAAATTATTATTAGATCCTATTGTTACTGTTCGTTATTTAAACTTCCGAGTTACTGTTTTAGGCGAAGTTGGTCATCCCACTGTTGTACCTGTGGAAAGTGAAAAAATAACTTTATTGGAAGCAATAGGGCTTGCGGGGGATCTTACCATCGACGCTAAAAGGAACAATATTATGGTAATAAGGGAAGAAGAAGGTGCAAAAAAAATAAAAAGGCTTAATCTGAACAACACACAAATTTTCACTTCGCCTTATTATTATTTGAAGTCTAACGACATTGTTTATGTAGAACCAAATAGCACAAGAGTTGCAAGCACAAGTAGGTTTGGTCAGGTCTTTCCAATCGTAATGAGCACTTTATCCTTTCTATTTTTTGTTATTGACCGCATAGTTCGCTAAGAAATAATTATGAAACCGAGCAGCATTTTTAATGCTATCATCTTCAGGTATCTTCCTTACTGGCCTCTATTTGCACTATGTATATTTATTAGTTGCATTATAGCCTGGAATTACCTGCGTTTTATCACCCCTGTTTATGAAGCTGTTGCTACTGTATTGATAAAAGATGCAGGTGGACAATCATCAGATTCAAAAATGATGCAGGCACTTAATTTATCTCCTTTTGATAAAAACGTAGAAAATGAAATAGAGATAATACAGTCAAGAACATTAATGAAAGAAGTTATAAACAAACTTCATTTATATGCACAAACATTTGAAGAAGGTGATGTGCAATCAGTTTCTGCCTATACAATATCACCGGTTATCGTTCTTGCAGAAAACCCGGATAATTTGAAAGAGCAAAATAAAATTTACTTCACTTACGACCCACAAAAAGAAACAGTTTCCATTAACAATGCTTCTTATGATTTGAATAAATGGGTGAAAACTTCTTATGGGAATCTTATGTTTAAAAAAAACCCTGAACAAAAAACAACTTCCGAAAAACCGCTTTATTTTAATCTTACTAAGCCTAATACAATTGCGAATCAGTTACTTTCTAATCTAAATGTTGATCCTGTCAATAAAAATTCTTCTGTTATACAACTTAAGTTTAAAGATCACATACGTGAAAAAGCAGAAGATATTTTAAACGGATTGTGCCAGGCTTATTATCAGCAATCCATTAATGCTAAAAAAGGTTTGGCTTCCAACACATTGGCATTTGTTCAGGACAGAATAAATTTTGTAGAAGGAGATCTTGACTCACTTGAAAAGGTTATTCAGAATTATAAATCTACAAACGGCATAACAGACCTTAGTTCTCAGGGGCAGTTTTATTTACAAAATTTAGGTTCTGACAATAAAACAATTGCAGAAACCAATTTACAGTTAGCAATACTTGACCAGGTTGAAAAGTATGTTATTTCAAAAAATAATAAAGATGGAATTTTACCTTCAACTCTTGGCTTGAATGAGCCCCTTTTAAATCAGCTACTTGAAAAGTTATACGAGTCTGATTTATTGTATATCAAAATGAAGAAAACAACCGGAGAAAATAATCCGTCTGTTTTACAAATTAAAGCTGAGGGCGATAAAATGCGCTCTGGTATATTAGAAATAATAAAAAATTTACGCACAGGCCTTAGAACAAGTGTTCAAAAAGCAAGCTTTTCAAAAAACCAATCATCTTCTCAGTTAAGCACCATACCTCAAAAGGAAAAAGACCTTCTTGATTTTAACAGACAACAAGCTATAAAAAATGCAGTATATACTTTTTTGCTCCAAAAACGGGAAGAAACTGCTCTGGCGCAATCATCTACTGTCGCAGACAATCAGATTATTGACCCGGCAGAAGCTTCAATGATTCCTAACTCACCTAATAAATCTGTTATCTATATATTAGCAATTGGCCTCGGCTTTATGTGTGCTGTTGGTTTTGTTACCATTCGCGAAGTACTAAGTCCGAAGATATTATTCAGAACAGAGATCGAGAACTTTACAACAACACCTATTGTAGCAGAACTTGCTAAGGTGAATGAAAAAGATTTTCTCATTCTTAATTCCTCTAAACATCTATATGTAGCTGAACAATTTCGCCAGTTAAGGGCATCAATTGGTTTGTATGGAAAGATAAAAGGAAAAAGAAAAATCTTGATAACATCGAATATATCAGGAGAAGGAAAAAGTTTTGTAAGTACAAATCTTGCATTATGTCTTGCCATGTCAGGAAAGAAAGTTTAATTGGTGGATATGGACCTACGCAAATCAAAGGTTTCTGAAGTTTTTGGTCTTCAAAATGAAAAAGGCATAATTCAATATTTTGAAGAAGTTGCTGAACCTTATGAGATCATTAAACGAACGCTTCAACACAATAATCTTTTTATTGCTCCTGCTGGCAAATTTGCTAAAGATGTGGATGAATTAATGAAAGGCGAAACATTAGACACCTTATTCAAGTACTTTGATGAAACATTTGATTTGATAGTAATAGATACTTCACCTGTTGATCCGGTTGCAGATGCATTTGTTTTGGCAGAATATTGCGACACAACTTTATTTGTTGTAAGACATGGTTACACCTCTAAAACACTTGTTCAGTTAATGGATGAGAATTATAAAATAAAAGCATTCAATAACCTCGCAATTGTATTCAACGGCATAAAATCACGTGGCTTTATGAAGAAAGGTTTCGGCTTTGGTTATGGTTTCGGTTATGAAAACATTTATGAGAACAGAACTTACCAAAAAGAAAGCTGATACATCTTTTTCTATACACTTTACCATTTACAACTTACATCCCCACCCTTTTATTAATTAATACTTCTTGCAGGCCCTACCTTTAAAAAAACACAGTTATGATTTTTTCTATTCCAATAAAATAGATTAAAACCATTTCTCATGAAACCGGCCCAAAAAAGTATTTTATTCATCAGCGGTAATTATTATCCCGAACCCACAGGTATTGGCAAATACAATGGCGAGATGGTAGAATTATTTGCAAAGCTTGGATTTGAATGTACCGTTATTACATCTTATCCATATTATCCTTTTTGGAAAGTGCAGCAACCTTACAATAAATGCTCAAAAAGATATTTAAAAGAATTTCGTTTTTTACCATCATATCTGGGCAATCCAATAAAAATTTACAGATGTCCTCAATATGTTCCCCGGGATCCAACTTCAAAAAAAAGAATTGTTCTTGATTTCACCTTTTTATGCTTCGCATTCTTTAAAGTTTTGCAATTGCTATTTCAAAGAAAATATGATTACGTTATAACCGTTGCACCATCCTTCCAAATTGGTTTATGCGGACTTTTTTATAAGAAGATGAAAGGCGCCAAATTTTTATATCATATCCAGGATTTGCAAATTGACGCAGCAAGAGAACTTAGAATGATAAAATCTGAATTGGTGATAAAAAGTTTGCTTAAAGTAGAAAAGGTAATACTCAATAATGCTGATATCGTGAGCAGCATTTCAAGCGGTATGATAAAAAAAATAAGTGGCAGGTGTAAAAAAGAAATAATCCTTTTTCCAAATTGGGTGGATGTTAGAATGTTTTATCCACTCGATCAAAAAAATTTATTGAAAGAAGAATTTGATTTTGGTGCATCTGATAGAGTTGTTTTATACTCCGGTGCAATTGGCGAAAAACAGGGCCTTGAAAACATTCTTGACGTTGCTGATGCATTAAGACATTTACATGATCTAAAATTTGTAATCTGTGGCTCTGGCCCGTATAAAGAACGACTGAAGATGATGACGGAAAAAATGCACCTCAATAACGTATTTTATTTACCGCTTCAGCCTGTTGAAAAACTTAATCGTCTTCTTAACATGGCCGATGTTCATCTGGTATTACAAAAAAAGGATGCTGGCGATCTTGTTATGCCATCAAAGCTAACAACTATATTATCTGTAGGTGGACTTGCCATTGTTTCGGCCAATCCAGGCACCAATTTGCACACATTGGTATCAACACATGAAGTAGGAATTGTAATAAATCCATCACATCAAAATTTTTTACTAAAAGCAATTGAAAATGTTTTTGTAAACAATTACGAGTATATAAAAAGAAACGCACGGCGGTATGCAGAAGAATTTCTTTCAGTAGAAAACGTGTTCCCAAAATTCCTAAGCCGTTTTCAATGATCTAACTGCTATTTGTTATTGAATTAATTGCTTGCTACAAATCAATATATCTAACAGAACTATTCCAATTCAATGAAACCATTTGATAAAATATATATAGCAGGCCATACAGGAATGGTAGGAAGTGCTCTTTTAAAAGCATTGAAGAGTAAAGGTTACAGAAACATAATTACTGTGCTCTCTTCAGAACTTGATCTTAGAGATCAGCAGGCAACAGAACATTTCTTTGAAAAAGAAAAACCGGATTATGTTTTTATTGCTGCAGCTAAAGTTGGAGGAATATTAGCGAATTATACTTTTAGAGCAGATTTCATTTATGATAACCTCATGATTGCTGCAAACATCATTCATGCAGCTTATAAATTTGATGTAAAAAAATTACTTTTTTTAGGATCTTCCTGTATTTATCCTAAAGCTGCACCGCAACCCATAAAAGAAGAATATTTACTTTCCGGGCCATTAGAAGTAACAAATGAACCGTATGCTATTGCAAAAATCGCCGGCATTAAATTATGTGAAGCTTATAATGATCAATACAATTGTAATTATATCTCTGTAATGCCAACAAACCTTTATGGTTTTGGAGACAATTACCATTATACAAATTCACATGTATTGCCTGCGCTTATCCAACGTTTTCATGAAGCTAAACTGAACAAATCTCCTGAAGTTGTAGTATGGGGAACGGGCACGCCAAAACGTGAATTTTTATTTGCTGATGATTTAGCTGATGCATGCATTTTCTTAATGAATACATATAATGGAACAGAAATAGTAAACATAGGTACTGGCGTGGATGTATCTATTGCAGAACTTGCTGATCTCATAAAAAATATTATCGGTTACGAAGGAGTTGTTCTGTTCGATACTTCTAAACCTGACGGCACTTATCGAAAACTATTAGATGTTTCAAGATTGCATGCATTAGGATGGCAACATACAGTCTCTCTTAACGAAGGAATAAAATTAGTGTACAAGGATTTTCTTGAAAGGAAAAAAGCCCTTTTAAATTAAGGCACTTAAACTGCTAACTATGAAAACAGCTTTAATTACAGGCGTCACCGGACAAGACGGAGCTTACCTTGCTGAATTCCTGTTATCAAAAGGATATATGGTTCATGGAATAAAAAGGCGATCTTCTCTTATCAATACAAATCGAATTGATCATTTGTACAAGGAAAAACATGAACATTCCACTCGGTTTAAACTTCATTATGGTGATATGACAGACAGTGCAAGTTTATTATGCCTGATAAAAGATACACAACCTGATGAAATTTATAACCTTGCTGCAATGTCGCATGTAAAAGTTTCTTTTGAAATACCTGAATATACAGCCAATGCAGACGGAGTAGGAACTTTACGTTTGCTGGAGGCTGTAAGAGCATTGGGTTTTGAAAATAAAACAAAAATATACCAGGCTTCTACATCAGAACTTTATGGGCTTGTACAGGAAGTTCCTCAAAGAGAAACAACTCCTTTTTACCCACGGTCACCTTATGCTGTAGCAAAACTATATGCCTACTGGATAATTGTAAATTATCGCGAAGCATATAACATGTTTGCCTGTAATGGTATTCTTTTTAATCATGAAAGCCCTTTACGTGGTGAAACATTTGTCACAAGGAAAATTACAAGAGCAGTGGCCGCCATATCGCTCGGATTACAGGATTGCCTGTACTTAGGAAATCTTGATGCTAAAAGGGATTGGGGTCATGCAAAAGATTATATTGAAGCAATGTGGCTGATGCTTCAACAGGATAAACCCGACGATTATGTAATAGCAACGGGCATAACTACAACAGTAAGAGATGTAGTAAAGATGACATTTAAAGAAGTGGGAGTAACGGTAGAATTTGCCGGAGAAGGACTGAATGAAAAAGGATATGTAACAGAAGTTTTAAATATTGATTTTCCATTTGAGGTAGGGAAACAGGTTGTTGCAATTGATCCCTCTTATTTAAGACCTACAGAAGTTGACTTTTTAATTGGTGATCCATCGAAAGCGAAAAGAAAATTAGGGTGGGAGCCAAAATATGATCTTCAAACGATGATAAAAGAAATGATACAAACAGATTTGAAAGAGTTTGAGGAAAAAGGCAATATGCAATTGGAATACCTGGTAAGTTAATTCTTCTACAAGTGTTCACAATCTTAAAATGAATTATCTCTTTGATAATTATAAAAACCTAACGAGTCAAAAAAAGTTTTGGCTTTTGTGGCTGTTAGCATTAATTCTGATATTCCTGATTCAGGTTTCAACCTTGGATGTATTGCCAAGTGTACAAAAGGATGAAATACAAATTGCCGATTATGGAAGAATGTTTTTGAATCCTGATACAGATTGGAGTGCAAATTGGATAGTAGCAAAAGAAAAACCAATTTTTATATCATCTTATTTGGGGCCATTAATTTCTGAACTTAGCTATAGAATTGGTAGTACCACAGGGTTAGGACCAAGAATAGCTTCTTTGATGGGTGGGCTTTTAGCTGCAACTTTTGCTTTGAAATGGCTTCTCGCAAGAGGACTTTCACAATATACAGCTTTCTATTTAAGCCTTTCATTGCTTTTGGATCCATTATTTGTTCTTTCACAGAGGATGGCAAGAATGGACAGTTGGGCTATAGCTTTTTGTATAGCATCTTGCTGGTTAATTCGTTCAAATCAAACAAATACAAAAAAAATTCGCTTCGCAACAGCAGGAGGCTGCGCTGTAGTGGCTTTATTCATTTGGCCATCTGCTTTATTTCTTTACCCTTTAATTACTTATGAGTTCATACAAACTACCCTTTTTCTGAATACCCCAAAAAGAAATTTTAGAATATTTAGCGTGTATGGTTTCTGGCTTATTCTTGGAGGAGTTGTAACAACAGCGCTTTTGATAATACCTATGATTCCGCAATTCAAACTAGTTTTTGGTGACGCTTATAATATTGTTATTAGCAATGTTGACTCATCCAGGTCTGCGAGTAGAAGGATTTTTGATTTTTTCAGCACACAATATTGGCTTAAACTAATAAAAGCGTTTACAAAAACACTTTCACTGGTACTACCTCTGTTAGCCATTATAGGAGCAATAACCAAACGTGAGAAAGGTTTGATCTTTGTAACATTTGTAGCAATAGCAATGATATTTGCTTCTCTTGTTTATGAGCTTAGATTACTTTATATGCTTCCTTACCTGCTGGTACTGGCATCAGGTTTTTTTCAACAAGATGTATTTAACAGAAATACCCATCTTAGTTATGTAATTAAAAAAACAGCACTAATTACTCTGGTAATATGGGCTGTAGCAACATCTTTATTTATACGTTCTGTTATGGGTTTTATAGGAAAAGATGAAAGGGATCGTAACAGAATACAAGCAGCTACAACAACCACTATTGGCGCAGGTAATTACAACGTGTTTCTTGGATTTACTTATGAACTTTATTATGCTGCGAGATCTTTAGGCTGGAAAATTTATATACCTTATGGCCAACTGGAATATGATGATAAAGGCAATTGGATTGATAAAGGATATGCACCTGAAGATGAGTTTATAAAATTGTTTTCGAAAATGGATTATGCAATTTTTTATCAAAGTGCTATAACGCCTTCACTTAAAAATGAACTAACAGAAGCAGGACTTCAATACAATAAAAACTTTTTTATAAGCAATGTTTCAACAGTTCAAAAAGAACAGGAGAAAAAAAATAATAGAAACATGGATATCCTGCTTTTTTATTTAAGGGGACAGGAAGAATACGGCCCCTACGTGTTATACTCACGTACGAAGAAAAGTATCGCATTAAAATAGTTTTATTCCTCCATTGAAATAAAGGTTAAGATAACAATTGGTTTTATAACAATCAACAGCATGATTTTACAAAAAAACAGGGATGTATTTTTAGCGGAAGCTAATGCAAGCAAAGAAGTATTAGAGCAAAATGCTGAAACTGTTTTAAGAGGAAAATCTTCTTCTAAAATTTATTGGAAAATTTCTTTTGTTGTTTTAGCCCTCATAAGCGCTATTCTGTTGATAACAATGGATGTTGCACCGTATCTGTATTCCGATGAATTTATGATCGTTGACCTCGGCAGAGTTATTCTTCACCCTTCTACCAATTGGTCAATTGCCTGGCTAACCAATTTAGATAAACCTGTTTTTTTATGGTCGTACATTGGCCCTGTTCTACAGGAGTTGAATTATGAAATGATCGGGCAATACGGCCCAAGAATATTCGCAATACTTGGTGGAATTGCTGCTGAAATAACTGTTGTTGCATGGCTTTTATCAAGAGGAACACAAACAAAGGCTGCCTTTATTTTGGGATTTATATTTCTACTTGATCCCATCTTTGTGCAGGCTTTTACAATGGGCAGAGTAGATGCATGGGCAATTGCCTTTTGTATAGCATCCTGCTGGCTTTTACGAAAAGATTCAAACTTCTTATCAAATAGAATTTTAAACAGGCATATTTTTTTATCAGGCTCCTTTGCAGTTGTTGCTTTCTTTGTGTGGCCATCAGCATTATTTCTTTATCCACTTATCCTGTCCGAACTAATCATTTTACATAAAACTTTACAGGGCAACCAAAATGCAAAAAGGAGATCATTTAAACCATTTTTTACATTCTTCTTTGGCGGATTAATTGCAGTTATATTGTTATTGATACCGATCATACCTCATCTCTTTTTTCAGATACAAAATATAATTGAAGGATTTAAAACGAATGTTAGATCCGGCCCTTCAAATGAAAGCAAATCGGTAGCTACTTATGCCCTTAATCAATTCATAGAAATTTTCAGAGTACTAAAGTTCAGCCCAATAATTATTCTTCTTGCACTGATAAGTTTTATCGTATCTGCAAAAAGACAAATTGCCTTATTGATAGCACTGGCAACATCCATATTTATAATGATACTTACAGTAGTTTATATACATCGTGTTTTGTATCTGTTACCTTATTTTATGGCGTTTGCAGCAAATCTTTTTCAGGTTAAGAGAGATCGTAACATCTCTTCAATATTAGAAAAAGTAAAGAAAACAGGTTTGGGCACTGCAGTGGCTTGGGCTGTGTTTTTTTCTCTCCTTATTCGTACTACGTTAGCATTAAA
>JAEZRL010000352.1 GCA_023440945.1 Bacteroidota bacterium | reverse complement strand
GGATAAGAAATATCAGTGATTCACAACATGTTTTTTGTTATGCGATCTCAAATGACGAAGGAAAAACTTTTAGCACGCCTGTTGAAATTGCCCCAAGCGTTAATATTCATCCTCATGCGGAGAATTTACCAAAAGTGATTTTCAAACCTTCCGGCGAGATCATTGCAGTGTGGGATGAAAGCAATCCCAATCCACAAAATGCTTATACTGCATTAATTTATTATTCGCAATCTTTTGATAACGGAAAAACCTGGAGCAAAGCGAAAAAATTAGTCGATGATCCTGCAACTTACGATCAGCGCTATTTTGATATTGCTTTATTACCAAATGGAGAAGCTGCGATTACCTGGCTTGATAACAGCAATAAAACAATGATGGATGGCTCCGATCTTTATTTCGCCGAAACAAAGGGTAGCAATGGTTTCCAGGATAAAAAAGTTCTTGCCAGGGCATGTTGCGAATGTTGCCGTACCGCAATGCTAACAGATAATAACAGCATTCATATTATCTACCGCGGCATTGTAAAAGATAGCATACGCGATATTGTTCACGTCGTTTCAACCGACAACGGAAACACTTTTACAAAGCCCGAAAGAATTAGCAAAGACAATTGGGTTATAAATGGTTGCCCGCACACTGGTCCTGCAATGATAAAAAGCAATAATGAAATGCATTTTGCCTGGTACAGCATGGGAACAGGCCAGGGGATTTTTTATTGTAATTCTTCCGATAACGGCAAAACTTTTTCATCAAAAGATACAGTTTGCAACAATGGTTCCGCAAAACATGCACAACTCGCAGCACTTAGCAACAACAGCATTGCCGTTGTTTGGGATCAACCGGTACAAAAGCAAAATAAATTTTATTCTGCTATCGCTGTGCAGCAAAGAACCGACAATGGTTTGCCTGTCACAACCCAATTTTTAACTGCAGATTCCGTCAGTGGTTCTTATCCAGTAATCAAAGAGCTTGAGAATAGCCAGGCTATCGTTGCATTTACACAAACAGATGAAGAGCATTCGAAACTTTGTTATAAGATTCTTGCCTTTCATTAATTTTTTATGTTACCAGCTGAAGTGCTTATAGCATCTTCGTTGTGTCACTCACTTCAGTGCTTGGTTCGTTAGTGAACAGAAAAAAATGGGTTTGAAATTAAAGCGATAGTTTGGCAATGCGTCCATTAGCCCCTGCTAAAAAAACAGCATTGCCCTTCTTTGCTTTTTGGCAAACATGAAAGCTTTCTTTGGATATCAGCTTCCAATTTAAACCACCATCTGTTGAAACATCAACACCGGAGGTACCACAGGCAATAATCTTGTCATTTGAAAGATAAATGACACAGCTTCTATAACCATGTGGTGGCGTTTTCGGCAAACTAAATACCGGTTCTTTACCAAGCTTTACCAGCACGCAGTTTTTGGTTGAAACAGTATCTTGTTTAAAATCTCCTCCAACAACAACTGCATGCTGCTGCGAAAAGTTAACAGCTACCGAATTTGCACCTGTAGATTCTTCGCCTTTTATTATATCTAAGGCATACAGCTTTTGATTATAAAACAAACGTGAATCAGCTCCTCCTGTAACATACAATATTTTATCATTTTCCAATTGCTTCACATTTGTGCCGCTTGCTGCAAAAAACGCTTCGCCGTTTTTGAGCGTATCTTCCTTATGTTTTTCAATTTTTTGCCAGCTTTTTCCCTGGTCTTTCGTTAAAGCTATAAAAGCTTTTTTATTGATCGGGTCTCCAACTACAACGCCCCTGTTTCCATTAAAATCCATTGCATCTAAAAACATTCCTTTAGTTGAATCTTCGAAAACCTTTTTCCATGTTTTTCCTGCATCTGTTGTTTTTAAAATAACTGCAGGCTCTGCAACGGCCATAATAACAGCCGTGTTTTCATCAAAAGCTTCAATATCTCTGAAGTCTCTTTCCGCGTAATCTTTTACCGTGATCCATTCAAATGTTCTGCCTCCATCAGTTGAACGGGCAATAGTTCCATTGCTTCCGCTTGCCCAAACAATACTATCATTTACAACGCTGAGTCCACGAAGAGATAACTTATCGTGGTTCGCCAATAATTCAATTTTCTGTGCCTTTACTGTTGAAGCAAAGAATAGAGCAACGACAAAAATTCTTATCACCAGCATAAATTCAATGTTGATTATTTTAAAACAAAATCACTTCAGGATGTCTAAAACCCGATACATTTTATTAACTAAAGAACTCGCAGAGCCGTTATAATTATTCACTAAGAACGAAAAAATATACTCATTTCCATTCTTCGAAGTTTGATAACCGCAAAAGCCTTTGACACCGTTTATTGTTCCGCTTTTCATTTTCATTTTATTGTATTCGGGTAAAGCATAATAAAAACCTTTAAACCAGTTCTGTTTTTTTGCATATTGCAAAATGGTTACCTGAGCATGTGTTGTAACACGGTTAAGCGGCGACAATCCTGAACCGTCAACCATATTTAATTCTGTGATTGCAATTCCTTTGTCTTGCCAATAATTTTTTATTAATTCCACTCCCTTATCTGTTGAGCCAAAACCATTTTTTTCATAAGCAAATGTTTTTGCCAAAGCTTCACCATAAAGATTAATGCTGCGTTTATCAATCCAATAAATGATAGAATCAAGCGAGGGAGAATAATGCGTAAAAAGCAACTGGTCCTGTTGCGACCATTCTGTATTATTGTTTAATTTATCTGTATAAACTTTTATCGAATCTGCAAAACCAAAATTTTTTCTTAAAAAATCTTCTAATTCTTTTGAAAATGTTGCAGCCGGGTAAGGCAGCGAACCTGAAATAGTGAAGTTATTTGCTTGCAAAGGAATGGTTCCATCTGTAAAACCAAAAGAGGAATAAGGAGCAAGGTAAATGTATCCGTTATCACCACTTCCTTTTGCACCTGTTGTTATCTGGTTGTATAGACTGACACCGTAAGGCTGTGAATTCATCGCAACAATAGCAACAGTGTCGCCTTCTTTATTCCCTGGTTTCAAAACAAGATCATATTGATTTTCGTTCCAGTTAATGGCCCACGAACCTGCGCCGTAATAATTACCAATATCATCCCACATCCAACCGCCGGGCAAAGGTTGAAAAGCAAAACTGCTCTCATCCAAATAAACATTTCCTTTGATGGCATTAATACCTTTTGCTTTTAACTGCGTTTGTAATTCATTTAATATCGCTTCTCTTTTTGTTGAAGCATAACGCCAGCTTCCGAAAGTTGGATCACCACTTCCTTTCATCATTAAATTACCATTCAAAACACCGTTCTGAATAGTTCCGTTGTAATACCATTCTGTTTTATAACGGAAATTTTTTCCCAGCAATTCATAAGCAGTCGCAGTGGTAATGATTTTTTGTGTGGAAGCAGGTGCGAGCCCTATGGTTGAATTTTTATCAAAAACAATTTTGCCTGTTCTTGCATCAATAACATATAAAGAGGTCATCGCATTTTGTAGCTGAGCATCTAATTGAAAAACAGCAAAAGCTTTTTGAAGTTTTGCTTCAGTGGCTTGACCAAACGAATGGAAAGAAACAAGAATAAAGTAGAGGTAAATAGAATTTTTTATGATATTATGCATAAGATAAAATTAAGCGAAGCTTATTTAACTAATGTTCTATTGAAAAGGACTGAATGATAATAATAAGCCGGACTCTTGCAAAGCTTTGCAATAAATAAATTTTCTATTACAGCAAATTTTACTGCATAAAGAACAGGACGTACAAGTGAGTGACGCAACAAAAATTTAATAGTAGTACAAAAGTCGGCCACATAAAAAAATCTATGCATCATGCGCTTGTGTGCGCAGTTCTTTAAATGCATTTATCAAACCATTTGTTGAGGAATCATGGGATGAAATTTTTTCTTCATTCTCAAGTTCTGGTAATATTTTTTTCGCAAGTTGTTTACCTAATTCAACGCCCCATTGATCAAAAGAAAAAATATTCCAGATCACGCCCTGTACAAAGATCTTATGCTCGTATAAAGCAATAAGACTTCCAAGCGATTCAGGGGTTATTTGTTTTAGCAAGAATGAATTGGTTGGTTTGTTGCCATTAAACTTTTTGAATGGCCAGAGTTTTTTTATTTCTTCTTCTGACAGACCGGAAGCTTCTAATTCAGCCCGAACTTCTTTTTCATTCTTGCCGTTCATTAATGCTTCTGTTTGTGCAAAAAAATTACTCAGCAGAATGTTGTGGTGTTCGCCAATGGGGTTATGACTGATAGCAGGGGCAATAAAATCACAGGGAATTAAAACGGTTCCCTGGTGTATCAATTGGTAAAAAGCATGCTGGCCATTTGTTGCGGCTTCACCCCAGATAACCGGACCTGTTGAATAAGAAACTTCGTTTCCATTTCTGTCAACGCTTTTACCGTTGCTTTCCATATTGCCCTGCTGAAAATAAGCGGGAAAACGATGCATATATTGATCGTATGGAAGGATAGCTTCTGTTTGTGAGCCAAAAAAATTAATGTACCACAAGCTAATCAAACCCATAATAACGGAAATATTTTTTTCGAAACTTTCTGTTTTAAAATATTCATCTATTGCGTATGCGCCACGTAATAAAGATTCAAAATTGCCATAACCGATGGTGAGTGCAATGGATAAACCGATAGCGCTCCATAAAGAATAACGGCCACCAACCCAATCCCAAAACTGAAACATGTTTTTGGTATCAATGCCAAATTTTTTTACGTCCTTTTCATTGGTGCTTAACGCAACAAAATGTTTTGCAATATGTGCTTCATCTTTTGCAAAATGCAGAAACCATTCTCTTGCAGAGTGTGCATTTGTCATAGTTTCCTGCGTAGTAAAAGTTTTGGATGCAATAAGAAATAAAGTTTCTTCCGGGTTTACTTTTTTCAATGTTTCGGCTATATGTGTAGCATCTACATTACTTACGAAATACGTTTGAATACCTTCGATCCAATAAGGCTTTAATGCCTCGGTAACCATAACCGGTCCAAGGTCGCTGCCACCAATTCCGATATTTACAAAATATTTGATCTTTTTGCCAGTGTAACCTTTCCATCTTCCATCATGAACTTCTTCGCAAAAATGTCGCATTTGTTGTTGTACTTTACGAACTTCAGGCATTACATTCACGCCATTGCTCAACACTGGTTTATCAGAAAAATTACGAAGTGCTATATGAAGCACTGATCTTCCTTCCGTTTCATTAACTAATTCGCCATTAAACATTGCTTCAATTGCTTCTTTCAGTTTGCAATCTTCTGCTAATTGCAGCAGTAGCTGTACGGTTTTTTGCGTGATAATATTTTTTGAATAATCGAATACAATATCATTTACAGAAAGAGAAAATTTTTTAAAGCGTTCAGGATCGTTTTTAAAAAGATCTCTCATATGTGTGCGAAGCATTTCTTCCTGGTGATGCCTTTTTAAAAGAAGCCAGGCCTGTGTTGTAGTTGGGTTTACTTTAGGAAACATTGTATTCGTATTTAAAATAGGTGCTTATAAAGTTTTGATAAGTTCTATTGTTTGCTCCGTCATTAATGGTGTTATATCAAGATGTAATACCATTCTTACATGTGTTGAAGATATAGGTATTGCGAGTATATTGTTCTGTTTTAAACAATCTGTAAAGCTTTGAGCTGTAAATTTTCCGCCTACTTCAAAAATGATGATGTTTGTTTCAACCGGAAGTATATTTTTAATAAAATCTTTTTCCTGCAAAGCCGTTTCAATTGCTTTGGCGTGTTGATGATCTAATGAAAGCCGTTGAATATTGTTATCTAATGCAAAAATGCCTGCTGCTGCTAAAATTCCTGCCTGACGCATTCCGCCGCCAAAAACTTTTCTTATTCTTCTTGCCTTCCTGATAAATTCTTTTGTTCCAATCAAAACGCTTCCAACAGGAGCGCCTAAGCCTTTGCTTAAACAAACAGAAATGCTATCAAAAATTTCTCCATATTGCTCGGGCGTTTCATTCTTAGCAATGATAGCATTGAATAATCTTGCACCATCAAGGTGAAGTTTCAAATCATTCTCCAGGCACGCTTTCTTAATATGCTCTATATCTTTAAAATCATAACAGCTTCCACCACCACGATTAGCGGTGTTTTCAAGCGATACTAATGAGGATAAAGGTTTATGGACATCATTTTTATTAA
>JAEZRL010000327.1 GCA_023440945.1 Bacteroidota bacterium | reverse complement strand
AAGAAGAAGATCATCTGAATATCGAATTTAAAATAAATGATGCGCCGCTGAGCGAGGCAAATGTGGATGAAAAACCGTACACGATCACTTCATTGGAACAGGAAGCAATGGCCGATGTTTATAAGATGCATAATACCGGTCTCGGTCTTTCTATCGCTGCACGTTTGATTGCTTTGATGGGGGGCGCTGTAAAAGTGGAAAGTTCTGCCAGTGGTGGTAGCTCGTTCACCTTTACTATAAAAGTTAAACCTGTAGCAGAAACAACAGGTTCTGCAGCAGGAAGTTTAATGGGTGCTGATGCGTATGACAGCGATTTGAGCAAAAAAATTCCATTACGGATACTCTCAGTTGATGATAATGAAATGAGCCAGGTGCTGCTTTCATCTATCCTTATGAAAATGGGTTATACAGCAAGCATTGCACGTAATGGGGCAGAAGCAGTTGATCTTGCCATCGAGGAAAAGTTTGACCTGATTTTCATGGATATTTATATGCCGGTTATGGATGGCCTTGAAGCTACACGCCGCATCAGGCAGTATTATATAAAAGATGATGATCCAATTATTATTGCGCTTACAGCCAATGCACTTTTAGAAGAAAAAGACAAATATGTTTTGATTGGAATTAACGATGTAATCAGCAAACCTTACAAGTTAAGCGCCATTCAGAACGTTATTTTGAAAAGCTTTAAAAACAAGATGAAGAAGGTTTGATAACATGCAACCACTGTAACAAATATCAAGGTTCGCATTTTTTTCAAAACTTCAGTATCGACCGGTTTATTATTACTGCAAGCTAAATCAGATTTGAACATTTATTTCAACTTACTTATCGCAGGATAAAAAATACTTATTCCTACTCTATCAATATGTTCTTTTAATTCTTTGTTTCTTAAACTGTCATAATTCAATAAATCGAATTTATAAGGCATCGCAGTTTCCTCATTTAACAAATAACTTATGCTTGTTAACATCTCACAAGTTATTCCCTTACCTTTCAAGGCAATATCAACATCACTACCTGCTTTATAATTTCCTTTTGCACGGCTACCAAAAATGAATGCATCTTCCACATTTTGTTCGGTACTAATAATTGAACGAATTTTTTCCAATTCACCTTGTTTTAATCCAAATGTATTATGCATCTTTTTGCTGATTAAAGGTTTCATAAAGTTCCATCAATAAAGGGAAATATTTTTTATGTATGAGTTGCTCTACTTCTGTTGCCTGTTCTTCATCATAAGTATGCGCGGTAAGGTTGCGATCAATCAAAAGCTGCATCCAGGAATGTCCATCTTTGATTAATCCTGTTTCAAAAGCTTTTTTTATAGCACTACGTGGCGATTTTACATCTGTGAAGCCTTGCTCTTCCATATAATCTTTTATAGTATTCCATGCAAGCTCATAACTCATTTCAAAAAATTGTATGATACCCGCTTTTTGTACAATATCCGGATTTTGAATTAGCAATGCTGCTTGAAGTTGCTTTAATGCTTTTTCAAAATTGGCAAATCTCTGCTTCCAACGAATGTCTTTATTCATAAATTAATTTACTAACGCTTACAAGCTTACTTCAAAATAAGAAAAAAACAATAAAGAATTAAAAAGTGACTGATGGAACACAAATTGCTGCCATTTGTGCTATAGATGAAGTGATTGCGACGCAAGGGACGATTCCATGAAACACAATAGCTGGTATTATGCTTTCCCCTCACGTTACCGCAAACAGCTTTGCAAGAAATAAAGACACCGGTAATAATAAAAGAATAATAACGGCTACCCATAACGAACCAAAAGCAACCGCCCAGGATGCATTTAATAAGATCAGTGCAATAACACCTGCTTTCAC
Source organism: Bacteroidota bacterium (assembly GCA_023440945.1). Taxonomy (GTDB): domain Bacteria; phylum Bacteroidota; class Bacteroidia; order Chitinophagales; family Chitinophagaceae; genus JAEZRL01. The sequence goes on along the minus strand of JAEZRL010000327.1, from coordinate 9,481 downwards.
AGCTTTACCAATGTTTTTTCCAATTGGTTGCTGTATTGCTTTTACTAAAGGCGAATAGATCATTACGGCAAATGCAAGCAGAAAAACTGAGGTGAATAATATTGCGTGGTTACGTATAGAAAACAATAAAACAGAAGCAACAACAAGGGTATATAATAATGCGGCGAAATACAAAAGCGCTTTACTTCCACCATGTACTTCTCCACGACTTATCATGGTAATAGATGCGATATAAACAATAGGCACAAAAGCAACATACCAAACAGAAGAAACCTGCAAACTGATAATACTAACACCAAGCAAAAGATTCAATCCACGGCATAAACCCATGTTCAAAGGGCCGATTAGAAAATGATGCTTGCCCCATTTATCATACACCAAAGCTGCGACAGCAATGGCCACTGCAAGCCAGCCACTTAAAACATTAACAAAAAATGCAATGGCAATACCCGCTAATAATAAGATGGTTGCGAGAATAGATGCCTCAGCAACGGTAACTGTTCCCTGCGGAATAGCGCGTTCAGGCCTTTCTATTTTATCCAGCTCGGCATCAAACACATCATTAAAAACAACACCTCCGCCGTATAGGCCAACAGTGGAAATGCATAATAATATAATGGAAGATATCTGGCTTTGATTGGAATAAGAATGAGCAAAAAAACCTGAAATAGCAATGCCTGCAAGCACATCGGAAACCGAAGTAACAATGTTGGCAGGCCGCATTAATTGTAAAAAAGCAAATGTCTTTTTCAAGAGATCAACTGATGATAATGGAAGATTTATCAATACGTGGTTGTTGTCCGCCGCGAAGCACAGTGTTGCCTTCGTATTTCTGGCTTTGATCAATTTCTTTCACCACCGCAAAGTCTGCTTCATCAATCTGCCCGCTTTGACCGAAAGCGGTGATGGCATTGCGATAAGTAACAGTATGTATATCTTCATCACTTATGCCTCGTTGCTTCATTAAAGCTGCAGTTTTAGGTACTGCCAAAGGATCGCTTATACCCCAGTCGGCTGCAGAGTTTATCATTATCCGCTCCGTTCCGTATTGCTTTACCACTTCAACCATTCTTTCATTGCCCATTTTTGTAAAAGGATAAATAGTAAAAGCTGCCCAAAAACCACGATCAAGTACTTCTTTCACTGTCTCCTCATTGTTGTGATCAACAATAACCATGTACGGATCAAGTCCATGTTCAATCGCAATATCCATACTTCGTTGTGTGCCTTTCTTCTTATCCCTGTGAGGCGTGTGAATTTGCACAGGTAAACCCGCTTCCTTCGCCAGTTCAAGCTGCAAGCGGTAATATTTTTCTTCGAGTGCTGTTTGATCATCAAAACCAATTTCGCCAACACCCACAACACCTTCTTTATAAATGAACAAAGGCAGAATTTCCATGACTTGTTCTGCAAGACTTTCATTATTTGCTTCTCTTGAATTTAAACCAATTGTGCAATAATGTTTGATGCCAAATTGTGAAGAGCGAAATCTTTCCCAACCAATTAAACTACTGTAATAATCACGAAAACTGCTTAACCCTGTACGAGGCTGACCCAACCAAAAGGCAGGTTCTATCAAAGCTACCACTCCTGCATCAGCCATCGCCTGATAATCATCCGTAGTTCGGGATGTCATGTGCACATGCGGATCAAAAAACTTCATTCCTTTTATATTTTCAAGATTAGCCGGAATGATATTGTTTACCTGCAACTCTTTTTCACCAGAATGATTACAACACATAATTCGAGTATAAAAACTTAATTAATTAATTATCTAAAGTTCGCCAATTTAATTCATTCAATTCTATTGCTTTCTTCAATTCAGGTACAGTGTTTAACAAATCTTCAGCCGCCTGATACCCAGTTTTATAAAGTGCCAAGGCTGCTGCCTTTCTTTCTGTTAAATTAGCACTTTCAAAAACTTTCTTTACATCATTGAAATTGTCTGCATCAAGAAAACGGCTTACCAAATGCCATAAATGTGGGTTTACATTGCGGTATGCAGCCCATCTTTCATGCGCATAATCAATAAGTGTATCGGCCAGTTTTTTATTCGCTCTTTCTTCCAAACCAATTATTCTATTCACATCTTTATCGGTAAAGAACGCTTTCATCACTAATTGATTCCAAGCTGACTCATCTAAATATTTTGCAGGATAAGGATTATCATACATAATTGCTTCAAGCACTAAACCGATGTTACTTCTTATACCTTCTGCACACTGCAATACCCATTCTTCAGCATAAGCAAAAACGGGCAATGCAGAATACAACGCCACGAGTTCATTCATCTCCGCTGATATAAAAAGCGTCTTTATTTTTTTTAAGTAATGCGTTTTATCTGAATCATTTACCTGCATTAAAAGCCATACACGTGCAAGACGATCAGCAGTCCAGTCATTAACAGAAGCCACTGAAGCATCATTCAAAACAAAACCACTTGCATCAATTTTATTTTTGCCTGTCTTTCGTGGAACCGCTGCAAACGTAAGATTCAATCGTTGCGCATTCTCTTCTTCTCTTATAAACGATGCCTGTTTCTGCAACCAGTTATAAGCATCTTCAGCAATATTTTTTTTAAGTATTTCAGAGATAATATCTTCCAATTTATTCTAAGTATTTTATAATCTTATAAAAATCTTATTATCTAATTCAGTTATATTTTTTTGATACCGGCATTTGTTTTTTATGGCGTCTTCGTTGCGTCGCAATCACTTCATCTGCAGATTTTATGGCAGCTTTAGATTTCATTTTTTATCACGTTCAATGTGCAGTTGCAACAAAATAATTCATAGCAAGTGCCGCACTTATAATAAGTAATCCAAAAAATTCCCTTGTCTTTTCAATGTAAGGTTTAGTGGCTTGCATACTTTCCACAAGACTTTGACGATTATATTTTACAATCCAATCGCGAACACCATCTTTTGCAAAAAAAAGTTTAATGGCATACACCAGGTAAAACGCAATTGCAATTAGATACACGATTGGAAAATATTTTTGAAAAGCAGCAAGACCACAACAAATGGCAGCAACCATATAAATGCTAACCCAAAGAAAGGCATCCGGGTCGTTAAGGTTAACATAAGCAAAAGCAATAAAAGCAATGCAAAAAAACAGGTTTAAAACTATCAGGAACATAAAAAATCTTTTATAGAATCGGCACTTTTTACAAGCAAAATGTTAGCATAAAAAGTGCTCTAAATTAAGGATTTTGAATGTGCCTTTCTTTTTTGAAAAAAAGTTTATGCAGTAAAGAAACCTTTATTTATTAGTACCTCATTTTGAAGGTAAAATTTTACGCCGCTGCTAAAATTTATTTATTTAAATTCCTTCTTTAGTTTTCCATCCAAAAAATCGTCGATAATTTCTTCAGTTTCTTTGCAGGCATTGGTAAGATCATCATTAATAATTATCCTGTTGAAAGAATGCTTGAACGATAATTCATACGCAGCTTTGTTCAATCTTATCTCTACATTCTGTTTGGTATCTGTGCCACGACTTTCCAGGCGTTTTCTTAATTCATCTATTGACGGCGGCTCAACAAATAACGATAAAGAATTATCCGGGAATTGTTTTTGAACATGTATCGCACCCTGAACATCAATATCGAGCAAAGGCGTTCTACCGGCTTTCCAAATTCGCTCCAATTCACTTTTTAATGTGCCATAATATTTGCCTTCATACACCATTTCCCATTCAATGAAAGCATCTTCTTTTATCTTTTGCTGGAATTGTTCAACACTCATGAAATAATAATCAATACCATTTTTTTCAATTCCTCTCGGCAAACGTGTTGCAGCCGAAACAGAAAATGCAAGTGAAGTATATTTATTAAGCAAATAATGCGTGATAGAAGTTTTTCCTGCGCCTGAAGGAGCGGTTATAATTACAAGTTTGTTTGTTTGATTTGCCAGCATCATGCGCAAAAATAATATTCTGTTTTGTAGCAGTAAGAATAAGAAAATATTCAAATAAAAAAGTGAGCTGTTACACTCACTTTTTTAATTATTCTAAAACATAGATTAATGGCTCAATGGAATATCTCTTTTTAAAAGATCATCCCTGTTAGCCATTGCCCAGGCTGTATAATAAATAAGTTTTACACGCTTGGTCATCACATCAAAATTTATCTTGTCTATCGTGTCTGTTGGTTTGTGATAATCAGCATGCACACCGTTGAAATAAAAGATAACAGGCACGCCATTCTTCGCAAAATTGAAATGATCAGAACGATAATAAAAACGATTCGGATCTTTCGGATCATTGTAACGGCGATCCAATTCAAGATTGATATACTTTTTGTTGATGCTATCACTAATAGGGAAAAGATCACTGCTTAATTTATCTTCCCCAATAACATACACATAATTTGTTGAATCACCCTTGTAATCAGGATCAATTCTACCAACCATGTCTATGTTCAGATCAACCGAAGTTCTATCCAGCGGAAAAATCGGATTTGCTGCATAATATTCTGAGCCCCACAACCCTTTTTCTTCACCTGAAACAGTCATAAAAACCATCGTTCTTCTTGGGCCATGACCAGCTTTTTTTGCTTTAGAAAATGCTTCTGCAATTTCTAAAACACTTGTTGTACCAGAACCATCATCATCCGCGCCATAATAAATAACAGAATCTCTTTTTCCAAGATGATCGTAATGACCTGTTACAAAAACATATTCATCTTTTTTGTCTGTGCCCGGTAAAACACCTAACACATTTGTACTTTGTAAATGTTGTGTTGTTTCTTCAATATTTAATGCAAGGTTTGCAGGATAAACACCACGAATAGTTGATGCACTTGGAGTTTTTCCTAATAACGCTTCAGCCACTGCATTTGAAACATAAAACATCGGCATTGATTTGCCTTTTTCTTCTGTATTTCGCATGCCTGCTTCGAGCTTATAATTTTGCTTTGGAAAATCCGGTGACAACACCAATAAACCTGCTGCATTTTGCTGTCTTGCATGTGAAACAATATCATACAGGCTTGCTCCTTCTTTCGTTTTATAGTCCAATACTAAAACCCATTTTCCTTTTGCATTCAAACCGTCATAATTATTAACCAAGGAATCAGTTGTGCCATAAGATGCAAACACAATATCTTTTACATTCCATTTACCTTCCGGAATGTTTCTTCCAAGTGTTGCAACATCCTCACCTGTTTTAAATTCTTTTCCATTTACCGTAAAAGAAAAGTTTGTCACTGAATCCTTGTACACAGGAAAACTCATTTGATAACTATTGCCGTTGCCTGGCTGCAAGCCGAGCTTTTTAAAATAGTTCTCAATATAAGCTGCTGCTTTTCGCTGGCCTTCTGTGGCGGTCTCTCTTCCTTCCATTGCTGCACTTGCAATAATTGTAAGCTTAGCTTTCAAATCAGACGGCGTAATCGTTTTTGCATACTTTGTTGCTGCACTATTTTGTGCACCTGCAATGGTAGCAGCAATCAATGCAATGAATAAAAATGTACTTCTCATCTGTATATTCTTTGTTTTGTTATTTGCCAGTGGATTCCCCATAAAAATTTTCATCGTTGGTCAGTATAAATTACTTGAAAATCTTAATGGCTCATTTTATGCTTCTTCTTTATATGCTTTTTTATTTTTTAATGAATGAATTTTACATGCACCTCATTTTGTTCACCCTGTTCGTATGCCTGCCTCCTTCAAAAGCAGTGTTCATAAATGTATTTATCATTTCAAATGCAGAGGACAAAGCAACGAATCTTGCAGGAACGCAGATGATGTTTGCATTGTTATGAAGACGTATTAATCTTGCTACTTCATTTTCCCATGTAATGCCTGCTCTTATTTGCTGATGTTTGTTGGCGGTGATTGCTACGCCATTTGCTGAGCCGCAGATGAGTATGCCAAACGCTGCTTCATCTTTTTCAACTGCTTCTGCAACAGGATGAGCGAGATCAGGATAATCAACTGAATCTTTTGATGTACATCCGTGATCAGTTACCTGAAATTGTTTTTGCAGAAGCCATTCCACAATAGCTTGTTTATATTCAAAACCGGCATGATCACTTCCTATAGCAATGGGTTTTGACAGATCGAAAATGGTATTCATGGGGCGTAAAGAAAAGGAATTTTTTTGTTAAGGGATTGAAACTTCTCAAATACACAATAACTGATGGAGGTTATTATAATTAACTAATTAGCGATCAGGAATGATCTAATAATCAAAATAATTTTCTCTCAAAAAACCATATTCCCTTTGTTCCGGATTTTTTCATTGGTTAACTCTGCAACCAATTGCACTCCATTTATTTTTTTAATAGATTGAATGAGTTCATTGCATTGCCCATCATTAACAAGATCGCCTTTCATTAGCCAGAGAAAATCTATATGACGAAATTCGGGTAATAAGTATTCACCGTCGTTTTGATTGTGATAAATATAGTGGTTAAGATAACCGTTACGAACGCGATGGAGATATACCTGGAAATAATAATTCCTTTCTTTCTTACGCAGATGAATTTCAATTTCAGGATTTAAACGAAAATTATAACCAAGCATATTATTTAATTGCCAGCAAAACTGGTAATTCTTCAATGCAGTTGTGATACCGAGCAGACGGGTATCTTCAAAAAAATCATCGTTTAATTCATCAACATTCAAACGCAGTTTCATCAAAGACTTTTTTGTTGTTTTCTAAGGTTATCAATTTTGCATGTTGAAGATTGCATGCGCTTTCATGCTCTTAAAAACTTACATCATACACTTTCATTTCATTACCCCTTTTCACATACAGCTTTGTAGTATCGCCTTTTTTAAAATGCTGCAACGCCTTCATGTAAGTTTGTATATCATTAAACTTATAGTCACCTAACTGCAATAAAATATCTCCTGCCTTCAATCCGATCGCTTCTGCTGTTTTTCCTTCTGTAACACCATCAATCCGTAAACCTAAACCACTGTATGCATAATCAGGCATCACGCCTAAAGTAACAGGTAATGTTACCGGCTGCATATCTACATCACGTGTTTTTGTGAAAGCTAGTTTACCCTGTGAATCCGATGCTTCAATTATTTTATCAATGTATTTTACTATTTCAAGTTCACCGGCGTAATTTATTTTATCTGCGTCATCTGTTGCTTTGTGATAATCACTATGAACATTTGTAAAGAAGAATAAAACAGGAATGTTGTTTGTGTAAAAAGTAGCATGATCACTCGGACCTAAACCACTGCTGTCAAAATGAACCACAATATTTTCGTCCGTCGTTGTTGAAAAAATTTGTCCCCAAGCTGGTGATGTTCCATATCCGCCAATGGTTAATTTTTTTACAGGATCATATCTGCCTATCATATCGAGATTGATCATGTAATTAGGATTGACGTTAACGGGCATATTCTGAAGCCAGTACTTCGAACCATACAATCCAAGTTCTTCACCTGAAAAAGCGATAAACACATAGTTATTGTCTTTTGCATTTGAGGATTGAAGCATCCTGGCCAATTCAATCAATGCTGCCGTTCCGCTTGCATTATCATCAGCTCCGTTGTGGATCTGTCCTTTTCCATCCAATGCATTTCCGTCTTCACCATATCCAAGGTGATCGTAATGTGCTCCTATAATAACAGCCTTAGCAGCATTATTATCAATATAACCAACAACGTTATGTGCCGTTCTTTCTTTGTTCTTTAATTGAACCTGTAAAGCGATGTTATAAATATCTGTGACATCTTTAAAATATTTCTTCACTGCATCAGAAGAAATGTACACAACCGGGATGCTTACAGTTTTAGAACTGTCAAATCTGTTGAACAAAACATTATCAACAGATGCAGAGCTGTTGAAAACGATCAACGCCTTACCGCCTCGTTTGGCAACATTATTTGCTTCGTTATACAAGATGTTACTTATGTTGAAATGTGGATTATTCTTATTCTCATCCAACACATCTTTCACATCAAAAAACCAGGGATCACCTTTTTCTCTCAAGCTAAGAGAGCCCATCCCTTCTGCGCTTTTATTGGCAGAAAAAGCAAGCGGAAAAAAATCTTTGGTTAAGGTGAGTGAAGAATCATTCACGACCATTGTTGTAGAGCTGTCGTAAGCTTTGCCTTCATTTATTTCAAACTCCTGGATAAAACCATTTGTTCCTTTCGGCTGAAGTCCTGCTTTTTCAAATTGCTGCGCTATGTATTCCATTGCCAAAGTTTCACCTGTACTGCCAGCCCTTCGACCTTCCAGCTTATCATCCGCTAAAAATTGAATATGTGCTTTTAAATTGGTCAGCGTTATTTTGTCCGCTTTTTCCTGTGCTTTACGCTGTTTTCTTGATTGAGCAAAAGTTAATCCGGGTACCAACAGAACAATCAGCAAAAACTTCTTCATCATTTCTTTTGATTAGGTTCGCAAATGTAATAATCGCTTAAGGGCTTATGCAAATTCATGCCAATATGAATAACAAATCAATGAATATTGATTTATTTATCAACAATAAAGGTGGTTGAAGTTTTTATAAATATAATCAGTCTATATTTTCAATTATTCCTGCAATGCCCTGACCGCCGCCAACACAAGCTGTAACCAACCCGTATTTTTTATTCAGTCTCTTAAGATCATTTAAAATCTGTATCGTAAGTTTTGCACCGGTGCAACCCAGGGGATGCCCCAAAGCAATAGCACCGCCATTGATGTTTACAATATCTTCATCCAGGCCCAGTTCACGTATTACAGCTACAGACTGCGATGCAAAAGCTTCGTTTAATTCAATAAGATCAATGTCACTCAAACCCATATTTGCATTCTTCAAAACTTTTGGCACTGCAGCCACAGGGCCAATACCCATGATACGTGGATGAACACCTGCACTTACGGCAGTTACCAAACGTCCGATCGGTTTTAATTCCAATTCATTCATCATTCTTTCACTCATAACCAAAACAAAAGCAGCGCCGTCACTTGTTTGTGATGAGTTACCGGCTGTAACCGTTCCGTTTGCAGCAAAAGCAGGTTTCAGTTTTGCCAATACTTCGAGGGATGTATCAGCCCTTACGCCTTCATCGGTATCTACAATATAAGAGCGTGTTTTTCTTTTTCCTTTTTCACCAACATAAACCTGTTCAACATCTATTGGTAAAATGCCTTTTTTAAAATAACCATTTTCAATAGCATGAGCAGCTTTTTTATGAGATGATAAAGCGAAAGCATCCTGGTCTTCACGACTTACTTTAAATTCTTTTGCTACTGCTTCGGCTGTTAATCCCATGCTTAAATAATAGTCCGGATCTTTCCTGGCAATGTTATAAGAGGGAACGGTTTTCCATCCGCTTGTTGGCACTAAGCTCATGCTTTCTGTACCGCCTGCGATAATACAATCTGCCATGCCGGTACGAATCTTTGCAGTAGCCATCGCAATCGCTTCAAGTCCGCTTGCACAATATCGGTTGATGGTTATTCCAGGCACTTCAATATCCAATGCTTTTGCCGCGATTATTCGTCCGAATTGCAATCCCTGCTC
>JAEZRL010000324.1 GCA_023440945.1 Bacteroidota bacterium | reverse complement strand
ACATTGAACCCTCACCTTCTTTACTCTTCACTTTTATTTCCCCTCCATGTGCTTTTATAATATAATAGCTTAGACTCAATCCTAATCCTGTTCCCTGACCTGTAGGTTTGGTGGTGAAGAAAGGTTGAAAAATTTTATCAAGAATGTTTTGTGGAATACCGTTGCCATTGTCTTTTACATGAATTTCAATTTTATCATCAATCTTTTTCGTATTAACAGAAACAGTTGGCTCATATATTTCGCTTGATTGACTTTTCTTTTCATTAACTGCATAAAAGGCATTGTTGAATAAGTTCAATAATACTCTTCCTATATCTTGAGGTACAATATTTATTTTCTTAATGCTTGTATCGAAATCAGTTTTTATTTCTGCATTGAAGTTCTTGTCTTTTGCTCTCAGACCATGATAACTTAATCGCAAATATTCATCGCACAGAGCATTGATGTCTGTAGGTTCTTTTTTTCCTGTGCTTGCTCTTGAATGCTGAAGCATGCCTTTTACGATTGCATCTGCACGTTTGCCGTGATGATTTATTTTTTGTTCATTACTTATTACATCATCTGCAATTGTTTTTATTTCATCAATGTTTCCTTTATCAGCTTCTTCTTTTAACTCTGCAAGCAACTCTTGGTTCATATCAGAAAAATTATTGACGAAGTTTAAAGGGTTTTGAATCTCATGTGCAATGCCTGCCGTAAGCTCACCAAGGGAAGCCATCTTTTCACTTTGAATGAGTTGAGCTTGTGTTGATTTCAGATCTTGCAAGGCCTTCTCTGTTTGTTCTTTTTGCTTCTCTGTTTCTCTTTTTTGTTGCTGCACCAATGCATACGCTTTCTGCCGATGTATGTTATTACGCCAGAGTAAAAAAGCAATTACTAAAAAAGCAATTGCAATACTTAATACAATATTTAATCTTAGCCTGTTTTCAAACTGTATTTGTTGAGCCGTAACTTCTTGCTGCCGTAACTGCTCGTTAAAGGCGATATTTTGTACTTCTCTTTCCTTTTGCCGGTTAAATAAACTATCCTGCAGTGCAACAGTTTGTTCCAGATAACTGATAGCACTATCTATTTTCCCTTGCTTCCTGTATAAACTGTACAAAATACGGTAGGTAGAAAGTGTACCTGGAGGATATGGATTTGCCGCACGCAGGTTTAATGCTTTGTATGCATAACGATAGCATGAATCTGTTAGTCCGTAACTCTGAAACACCTCTGCTATACCGTTATACGCAAGAATAACGTCCTTTTGATCGAATGCTCTTATCGCGAGTGGCAAAGTCTCATTATAATAATGTAATGCAGAATCATACATTTTATTTCGTAGATAAGCATTAGCGAGTGCAGCGGTTATGAGGTTCCAGGAAACTTGTCCATTTGATTCTATTGTAATATCCAATGCTTTTCGGGCATATACCAGGGCAGAATCCAACACGCCGGACTTCTCGTAAATCACAGCCTTTCTTACAGATTCCTGTACTACATCATTACTACGCTGATATAATTTAAATTTATCAATACAAGACAGTGCTTTCTTGAAATCTCCCCATTCAGTATAAATTTCAGTTAAAAGGACATAATTCCAATATAGCCATGTAGTATCTTTTATTTGTCCGGCAATCTTTTGCGCTCGAAGTAAATAATCAATTCCCTGAGGATAATTCCCTATCATACCAAATACATATCCATATCTACACAAAGCGCGGGACTCCATAAGTAAGGATTTTGATTGTTTGGCCAGTAAAACCTCCTGTTGACTATAGTATAGCGAAGAATCAGGCTTATACCATGCATAATTCATAAAAATGTCGAAGAAAACGGAGTCCTTCTTTTCATCACTTGACAACTTCTTTATTTCTTTTTCAACCTGGGTGTAATTATTATATTGAGCCAATAGGCTGGATGATAAACAAAGAAGTAAAATGATAATTGCACTTTTCATAATGTAATGGTTATGATACATTTATAGTAGGTAGTTGCACTATAAACTCTGTAAAATTTCCATGAACTGAACTTGCTTTTATCTCTCCTCCATGTGCTTTTATAATATCATAACTCAAACTCAATCCCAAGCCTGTTCCCTGTCCTGTTGGTTTGGTAGTGAAGAATGGATGAAAGATTTTATCTATGATGTTTTGAGGAATGCCGTTGCCATTGTCGTGGACAGAAATTAAAAGCCCCTCCGCCCCTGAAGGGGAACTATTAGTACCAAACGAATTCGAAGAAACTTTCTTTGTTGTAACAGTTACTACTGGGCCAAAACCTTCACCTTCTGCCTTTCGCCTTTCGCTGACTGCATAAAAAGCGTTATTAAATAGATTGAGCAACACTCTTCCAATATCTTGCGGTACAACATTTATTTTCGGAAGCGATGTATCAAAATATGTTTTTATTTCTGCATTAAAATTCTTGTCTTTTGCACGCAAGCCGTGATAACTCAATCTTAAATATTCATCACACAAAGCATTGATGTCTGTTGGTTCTTTTTTGCCTTCACTTTTTCTCGAATGCTGCAGCATTCCTTTTACAATTGCATCTGCACGTTTGCCATGATGGATGATTTTTTCTTCGTTTTCTTTGATATCTTTTGCAATAGCTTTTACCTCATCAATGTTTCCTTTATTGGCTTCTTCTTCCAATTCATCAACCAATTCTTTATTGACCTCTGAAAAATTATTCACGAAGTTTAAAGGGTTTTGTATTTCATGTGCAATGCCTGCAGTAAGCTCTCCAAGAGATGCCATTTTTTCTTTCAAAACCAGTCGTGTTTGCGTGGCTTTTAATTCATTCAGCGCTTCATCCGTTTTTGCCTTTTGCTGTTGCAGTAACAAATATGCTTTTTGTTTCTGTTTATTAT
>JAEZRL010000283.1 GCA_023440945.1 Bacteroidota bacterium | reverse complement strand
GATTATATCAGGGATTATGAAGCATTTCTTGATTTTAAAAGACCGGGAAAAAAAATATAGCGCATTTATTCATTTTAGTATGATGGAGAAAAGTAGACAAGAGTTAATTGATGTTGTTCCTTATCGCGAGGATTTGAGAGACGTCTGGGAAGATTTTATAGAAAACAAAGCGATCAATTCTACGTTTCTTCATTCCAGGAAATTTTTTGATCACAACCCATTAAATGCCACTGATGATGCTTCTTTGCTTTACTACAAGAATGGCGCAGTAGTAGCGGTCTTTCCTGCCTGTGTGTATAGTAAAAATAATAAACTCATTTTTCATTCTCATTTAAGGGCGACTTACGGCGGCTTTGTTGTAAGTAAAAAAGTGGGTGTAGAAGAGGCTTTGCAAATAGTAGAACAAACAATCCAATTTGCAAAAGAGAAAAAAGCAGAACAAATAATTGTACGAAATCCTTTTCGCATTTTTCATGCCGCTTTGTGCGATGAAACGGATTATGCCATGTGGTATTATGGGTTTCAGATCAAAAGTCGTGAACTGGAAACAGCGGTAAGTCTGAGTGGAAATATAGACGAGGTAAAAGCTCAATATAAAGAGGATGCAAAACGTAACGTAAAAAAGGCTTTAAAATGTGTAGAAATAAAGCCTATCGAGGATTTGGAGAAGTATTGGGATTTGTTGGAGAAATGTCATCAGGAACGTCACGGGGTGAAACCTGTACATAATTATGAGGATATATGCCGACTAATAGAAAACGTAGGGAAAGATCGGGTTCTCTCTTTTGGCGCTTATAGCGAAAATAGATTGATCGCCGGATGCTTAGTTTTTGTTGCCAACCGTAATGTCTTGCATGGCCAGTATATAGCTGCTGACATGGAATTTAGACATTTAAAGCCAATTCACGCCCTTATGAACCGGGTAATAGAATATGGATGTGAAAATGGTTTTCTTTTTTTAAATTTTGGTACATCAAACGAAAATGATGGAAGAGGAATTAATTACGGTTTGTTTTCAATAAAAGAACATTTTGGCGGAAGGGCATTATTAAGAGAAACGATGATTTTGGACGTTTAAATAGTTCGTTTTTCAGTTCTAAAATTATCACATTTTATTTCTGCTTATAAAAGCATAACAATGCATTTACTAAACCATTTTTAATGGAATTGAAAGAGCTTACCTCCGAGGAATACAGAAATGTTTTTTCGGATCCCTATCATATATTCAATAAGTTAGATTTTAACTTGATGAATGCAAAAGCTAAAGGGATAACTATTAAGTGTCTCGCTTTTAGAACAAAAAAATTTAGGTTGGGGTTAATAGGAGCAATAGTGGATAACAAGTTTATATCTCCTTTTTCTGCTCCATTTGGTGGATTTAGTTATACGAGCCAAGAGGTAAGTTTGGAGTTGATAGATGAAGCAGTTGACTTGTTTTTAAATTATTGTTGTACTAATTGTATAACCCAAGTACATATTACTCTGCCGCCGCTTTTTTACGAAGAAAGTTTTATAAGCAAGTTGGCTAATAGCCTTTTTCGAAAAAAATTTTATATTGAAAAGGTAGATTTAAACTATTCTATACATCTTGACAAAGAGGCCAGCAGCTATATAGATTCTTTGCATTATAATGCCAAAAAAAATTTAAATATTGCTCTTGCTAAAGGCTTCAACATAACAAAATGTCAAACACTTACAGAAAAAGAGTTGGCATTTGAAATAATAAAGAAAAATAGAAAAATAAAGGGTTATCCTTTAAGAATGACTTTCGATGATATTTCTAAAACAATAAGCATTATAAATGCTGATTTCTTTTTGGTTGATTTTGGGAAGGAAGTTGTAGCGGCTGCAATGATATTTCATGTGGCGGAAGACATTGTTCAGGTTGTATACTGGGGAGACTTACCTGACTATGGTATGAACAAAACAATGAACTTTCTTTCATACAGTATAGTTGAGCATTACTGTAGTACTCAAATCAAAATTGTAGACATAGGCCCATCAACAGAAGATAGTATTCCAAATTATGGTTTATGTGATTTTAAAGAAAGTATCGGATGCAAAGTTTTCCCAAAGATGTCATGGGCTATAGAATTGTAAGTAAAAGCACAAATTAGATATCAACACTAGTCACCTTCGGTAACCCTATAAGTATGAATGAAGTAAAAATTCTGCTTAACATCAACCCTAAATGGAATTAAGAAACATAAGCGTAAAAGAATATAAAAGCATCTTTCAGAACCCGTATCACATCTACAATAAAGAAGATTTCAACTGCTTAACGGCAGAGCTGCGGGACGTAAGAATTGACTGTCTTGGTTTTAAAAGCAAAAAATATAAACTGGGGATCATCGGCGGGATTATTGACGGCAAATTTTACTCGCCGTTTTCTGCCCCCTTTGGCGGCTTCTCTTACACAAAGGAAGATGTAAGCCTGCAAACAATTGATGAAGCAGTGGATCTCTTCCTTGATTACTGCCGTACACACTGCATTTCTGAAATCAGGCTTATATCTCCTCCTGTGTTTTATAGCATGAGTTTCATTAATAAGTTAAACAATGTTCTTTATAGAAAGAATTTCAGTATAGCGAAAGTAGACCTGAATTATACTATCCATTTAAATGGTAGCATTGAGGACTATATGCATTCACTGGATGATAATGGCAAAAGAAACCTTTCGATTGCTTTGGCAAGCAGGTCTCTTAAGTTCGATAAGTGTGAAAGCTGTGAGGATAAAAAATTAGCTTATAAGGTAATCAGTGATAACCACAAAGCCAAAGGCTATCCCATGAGAATGACCTTTGAAGCGGTTATACGAACAATGAATGTTGTTGATGCCGATTTTTTTATTGTTTCCTGTGCAGGTGAGCCGGCGGCAGCAGCCATTGTTTTTCACGTCAGCGATTCTATTGTCCAGGTGATCTATTGGGGTGATTTGCCGCAATACACAAGCTATAGAACAATGAATTTTCTTTCTTACAATCTTGTAGAATATTATCACGGGAAGGGAATTGAGATTGTTGACCTTGGTCCTTCTTCGGAGAACAGCCTGCCAAATTATGGATTATGCAATTTTAAAGAGAGTATTGGTTGTAAAGTGTACACAAAATTATCATGGGAATACAAGTTTTAAATCTCGAACTCGGCATTTTTGATGAAGAAGTATTGAACCTTTCATTTGACTGGTTGAACGATGAAGAGGTGAAATTCCTTACCCGGACTCCCGAACTCTCAAGGGAAATACAGCAAAATTGGTTTAACAGTTTGCCAGACAGAAACGATTACCTGGTCAAAACGCTGAAGGCTGATAACGTTGCGATAGGTGTAGTTGGCTTAAAAAAAATAGATCATAACAAGAGTGAGGCTGAGTATTTTGGATATATTGGCAATAAAGCTTACTGGGGAAAAGGAGTTGGTCAGTGGATGTTAGCTGAAGCCATAAACGTGGCTAAAAACATGCAGCTTGCAAAATTGTATTTGAATGTTATTACAGAAAATTACATAGCAGTTAACCTGTATTTTAAAATGGGTTTTAAAATCACCCGGTACACGTCCGATAGTTATTTAATGGAAAAGAATTTAAAATAGAATATGGAAATCCCTTTTTTATCTTTCAGCGAAGTAAATAACAAAATAAGACAAGAAATAAGTCAATCCTTTCAGGAGTTTTTCGATAGTGAATGGTATGTGCTTGGGGAAAAAGTAAAACAATTTGAAAATGAGTACGCAGCTTTTAACCATGTTTCCAACTGTGTGGGTGTAAGCAACGGCCTCGATGCCTTGCATATTGCTTTGAAAACTTTAAACATCAGTGTAGGAGATGAGCTGATATTACCATCTAATACCTATATTGCAACAGCTCTCGCTATTTCTTATGTAGGAGCCAAACCTGTTTTTGTAGAACCGGACATAAGAACCTACAACATTGATCCGAAAAAAATAGAAGAAGCGATCACACCGCGGACAAAAGCCATCATGCCGGTACATTTGTATGGGCAAGCCTGCGAAATGGAAGCTATTGCTTCCATCGCAGAAAAACACAACCTCTTCATAGTGGAAGATAACGCGCAGGCTCAGGGTGCCAGCTTTAAGGGTAAACTTACCGGAAGTTGGGGCGATATTAATGGAACCAGTTTTTATCCCGGTAAAAACTTGGGTGCCTTGGGGGATGCCGGCGCTGTTACGACTAACAATATTGCCCTCGCAGATAAAGCAAAAGTTCTTCGCAATTATGGTTCTGAAAAAAAATATTATAATGAAGTAGTCGGCTTTAATATGCGACTCGATGAATGCCAGGCAGCTTTTCTTTCCGTTAAACTGAGATATCTTAACGAGTGTACCATGCAAAGACAGGAAATTGCCGGATGGTATGCGAAGGCCCTGAAAGACGTTCCTGGTCTAATACTGCCTCACACAGCTGACGATGCTACGCATGTATATCATCTATATGTCGTTCGTACTCATCAAAGAAATTCGTTGCAAAAATATTTATCTGAGAACGGTATAAGTACATTAATTCATTACCCTGTTCC
>JAEZRL010000207.1 GCA_023440945.1 Bacteroidota bacterium | reverse complement strand
GATTATATGGAACCCTTACCGGACAGGCAGAGCAGTTCATGTTTTATGAAACAACTGCGACAATTAAAACGCTTGTTTTTCTGGGCAACTGGATGGAAGATAAATCAGTTGAAACAACTCAGTCAGCCTTAAAAAAATTAGCTGTTACGCAAAAAGGAATGGCGAATATGATCGCTTATGATAACGAGCATAACGAACATATTTTTCCTGTTGAAAGTACAAGCTTGCATGTAGGCGACCTTATTCTTATAAAAAGTGGTGAACATGTACCGATGGATTGTAAAATCCTCTCCGGCGAAGCCAGCGTGAATGAAGCGATAATTACCGGTGAAAGTTTACCTGTTGATAAGAAAATGAATGATAAACTTATCGGGGGAAGCATACTGGAAAATGGCATTGTAAAAGCTTATGTAAGCGCAATTGGAGAAGACACTGTTTTAAGCAATATTTTAAAAATGGTAAAAGAAGCACAGGCTGAGAAACCTCCTGTTCAGCAGCTTGCTGATAAAATAAGCGCCATCTTTGTTCCAACTGTTGTAAGCATTGCTGTAATTACGTTCTTGAGTAATTACTTTTTCACAAATATTGGTTTTGCATCCAGTCTTTTAAGAAGTGTTGCTGTTCTGGTAATCGCTTGCCCCTGTGCTATGGGATTAGCAACGCCTGCAGCTGTTGCTGTAGGTTTGGGAAGAGCGGCAAGAAATGGTGTATTAATCAAAAATGCAAGAAGTTTGGAAGTGTTCAAAAATATCAAACAAGTGGTGTTTGATAAAACCGGTACTCTAACAACTGGTGCATTCTCAATTTCAAATTTTAAATCATTTATCAATGAAGAGGAATTTAAAAAGATCGCTTATTCTATGGAGCGTTATGCTGCGCATCCTCTTGCAAAAAGTATTGCCAAAGAATGGAAGATAAAAAATGATCTGCGCTGGGCGAAGATTGAAGAAGTAAAAGGCTTCGGAATTAAAGCAACTGACAAACAGGGCAATGAATACATTGCAGGTTCTTATAAAACAACCAATGGTTTAGCAAATGAAAAAGATCACAACGTTTACATTATTCGCAACAATGAGTTATTGGGATGGATTGATGTAGAAGATGCGATACGACCAGAAGCAAAACATGTTGTTACTATGCTTCGTCAACAAGGGATAAAAACTATTTTATTAAGTGGTGATACAAAAGAAAAATGTGAAAGCGTTGCGCAACAATTAGGTATTGATGAAGTGGTGGCAGAACAAACACCTGAACAAAAATTACAAAAGATCGCCGCATATAATGCACAAGTACCAACAGCAATGATTGGTGATGGCATAAACGACGCACCTGCATTAGCAAAGGCTACGGTAGGCATTTCATTAAGCGATGCATCACATATCGCCATGCAAAGTGCCCAGGTTGTTTTGATGAATCATGGGTTAAAACATTTACCGCTTTCTTTAGGTTTAGGTAAACATACTTACAAGACTATTAAACAAAATTTATTCTGGGCATTTGCGTATAACATTGTTGCTATTCCTGTAGCCGCATTAGGATTTTTAAGTCCTGCTTTTGCTGCACTTGCAATGGGCTTCAGCGATGTAGTGCTGGCAATTAATTCTGTGAGATTGAACTGGAAGAAAGTTTTCTAAAAAATGAAAACACTATTCCGGGAATGATTTCTGAATCTTCAATAAAACTTCCGTCTGTACTATAGATAAAGCACCTATTTTCCTGATAAAGTTTTATCCAGTAAAGATTCGATGGCATTTAGTTGTTCCATAGCTGTTTCATTATTTACTAAACTGCCATTTGATTTTATTTGTTCTGTAGCAAACCAGATAAGAACCATCGCAATATAATCCTGCATATCCTTACCTGCAAAATTCGTTTTGAATTCAAGTATTTTATCGTTGATAAGCTTTACCGTTCTGCGAACTGTTTCTTCATCAGCAGGCTCTATTTTTAAACGATAAGTTCTGTCGCCGATAACAATATTTACAGGAATTAATTCAGCCATTATTATGCATTAAGAAGCGCTAAACATTTTTCTATTTCTTTAAGATACTCGTCAATTCGTTTTTCAATATCTTTCTTTTCCTGGCCGCTCCATTCTTTTACACCAAGCTTTAAAACATCTGCTTTTTGTTGTAGTTCTGCAAGCTGTTTATTCTTTTCAATTAGTAATAACTCTTTGTTTTTCAGTTCGGCTTTCAATTGATCATTCTCCTTTTGCAAATGCTGGTATTGCCTCAGCACGTGTTGAAGTTTCTGTTGAATATTCTGTAACTGAATGTCAAACTCTGAAGGCATGAAAAACTATTTTCTTATTTCAGCACCTAGCTCCTTTTCAAAACTGCTCATCAATTTATTGATCATATTATCAACCTCTTTATCTGTCAATGTTTTTTCGTCATCCAAAAATGTAAAACTTACTGCCATTGATTTTTTATTTGCTCCTAGTTTTTCATTTTCAAACACATCAAATAAACGCACATTAACAAGCTTTGATAGACCTTCTTTTTTAACGGCAGATTGAACAGCCTCATATGAAACGCCGTTATCAACTACCATTGCAACATCGCGTTGCACCGAAGGGAAACGAGGCACTTCTTTATAAAGAATATTTTCTTTCTCCACTATTTTTAACAACGAAATAAAGTTGAGATCAATAAAGAAAACCGGTTGTTTAATATCAAATTGTTTCAACATTTTTGTATCTACTTCCTGAACTTTTCCGATCTCTGTTCTTCCTAATCTCACGATTAAAGATAACGTAGAGGTGTCTTCATTTTTAAACTGAATATCTTTCAATCCGCATAAATTTAATATCGCAGCAGCAATACCTTTTGCACGAAAAAAATCGTTCGGTTTACTTTTTTCTTTCCAGCTATCTTCATGATCCATGCCGCTTATATATAAGCTTAAATGCTCTTCTTCTGTATAATTTCCAATAGATTTTGTATGATAAGTTTTGCCGAATTCATACAACTGTAGATTATTATTTCTGCGATTAATATTATAAGCAATTGTTTCAAGACCGGTTTCAAGCATTGAAGGTCTTAACACATCAAGATCTGCACTTAAACTATTTATCATTTTTACCGTATGCTCCAATACTTCTTCACTGAAATACTTGCTGTTGGTGATAGAGTTAGTCATTATCTCATGAAACCCTTGCCCTGTTAAATAACCGGCAATTTTATTTTTAAGCGCTTCTTTTTTACCTAAGGTTTCAACTGCTGGAGAAATGGTAATGGATGTTGGAATTTCAATATTATCCAAGCCATCTATACGAACAATTTCTTCAACAATATCGGCAGGCAAAGTAATATCAGGTTTGCTGAAAGGAACGGCAATGAGCAATTCATCCATGCCTTCTTTTAAAATTTCAAAACCCAGGCTTACCAAAATTCTTTTAATAGCATCGAAATGATAATTCTTGCCGCTTAGTTTTTTTAAGTAATGATATCTCAAAGCAACCTGAATTTTTTCTTTTGGATGAGGATACACATCAACTACATCCGAACTTATTGTTCCGCCTGCAATTTCTTTCATCAGTAAAGCAGCACGTTTTAAAACATTAACTGTGTTGGAAATATCGACACCTTTTTCAAAACGCAGTGCTGCATCTGTACGTAATCCATGCCTGAAAGAAGTTTTGCGGATACTTACTGGATTAAACCACGCACTTTCTAAAAATATTTTTGTTGTTGATTCTTTTACACCGCTGTTTATTCCTCCGAATACACCTCCAATACACATTCCATCTTCAGCATTACATATCATTAGATCTTCTTCGCTTAATTTTCTTTCTTTCTCATCAAGCGTAACGAACACCGTATCTTTTGGCAATGTTTTTACAATAACATGATCACCTTTTATTGCATCTGCATCAAATGCATGCAAAGGCTGTCCTGTTTCATGCAAAACATAATTCGTTATATCAACAATGTTATTAATTGGTCGCAATCCAATAGCAAGCAAACGATTCTTTAACCAGTCAGGCGATTCTTTTACAGTAAGATTTGTAATACTTACACCGGCATAACGCTGGCAGGCAACTGTATCTTCTATCGTTACTTTTATAGGCAGTTTATGATTATCTGCTTTGAACGTATTTACAAAAGGCGTTTTTGGTTTTGTTTCTTTTTTATTATGCTGCGTTAAGTACGCACAAACATCTTTTGCAACACCCAGATGGCTCATTGCTTCCATGCGGTTAGGTGTAAGACCAATCTCAAAAATCCAATCCTGGTAAGGTTTGAAA
>JAEZRL010000197.1 GCA_023440945.1 Bacteroidota bacterium | reverse complement strand
GGTTTCGGCGGTGGAGGTGGTGGCTTCGGCGGATTTGGTGGCGGAGGCAGCGGTGGTGGCGGAGCCAGCGGAGGATGGTAATTTAAGCATGAGAAGTGAGAAGTGAAAGAGTGAATCTCATATCTACCATTTTACTTCTCACTAAAAAAATACCGACTTCTCTCCTCTAACCCTTTATCCGATCCTCTCTCTTGCCCATTTCAGAGCTATTTGCAATTGTTCTCCAGGTGTTAGATTGGAGTTATCTAATATTATAGCATCTTCAGCTTTTCGTAAAGGACTAAATTCACGATTGCTATCTATGTAATCCCGCATTTCAAGATTTGTTTTTACTTCATCAATAGTAATATTTGGGTTTTTTTCAAACATTTCTTTGAATCTTCTTTCAACTCTAACGGCGGGGTCGGCAGTCATGAAAATTTTTAATTCAGCATTTGGAAAAACAGTGGTTCCAATATCTCTTCCGTCCATCACAATACCTTTTTTTTCACCCATTTTTTGTTGTTGTGCTACGGCAAACTCCCTTACTTCTTTTATGGTTGCTACTTCACTTACCAATTCGCTTACAAGCATTTCACGGATAAGTATTTCCACATTTTCTCCATTTAAAAAAATATCGTTTTGCCCGTTATGGGTTCTTTCAAACTGAAGGTCAATTTCTGTAAGCGCTTTTTTTACTTCAGCAGCTTTTGTATAGTTTATATGGTTGCGCAAAAAATATAAAGTGATGGCACGGTACATGGCGCCACTGTCTATAAAAATATAATGCAATTCTTTTGCAAGTTGTCTTGCTAATGTGCTTTTTCCACAGGACGAGTAACCATCAATGGTGATAATGATCTTCTTCATTGGGCAGTAAAAATGCTGCAAAAATAATGTATTACCAACTTGAAAAACTAAAGGATGGTTTTTGGTTCGGCGTTTGGTTCACTTAAACTCAATAAAAAAACTTCTGAATTGTCCTGATCATCATTATTAAATTTAAGCCAGATGAAATATGCCGTTATCTTGCCGTCTCTTGCCTTATATTCAAACCGTAATTTTTTATCGCGTATTGGTATTAACTGGCCGATGAGATCTCGTCGTGCAGATGAAAATAATTCCTGTTGTATATTAAAAGTTTTTTCAGCTAGCTCCCTGTTGTTGTAAAGGTCTTCCACTTCCTGAAACTCCTGCAGATCTATATATTCTTTCTTTGAAAGTTCCTGCATTTTTTCTTCATAAGCGTTTTGCGCTTCTATAAATTCTTTATAAGCATTGGATTTTTCTGAAAAAGCATCGAGTAATTGTTTAAGGGATAAATTCAGTTCCGCCATCGCAATAAATTATAGTATAATAATACAACAAGTATGCCTTTGAAAGAAAGTAATATTGATGAATGTTTTTATCAAGGCGATACAGATGTTTTAAGTATTTTTCGCAATGCTTAACTGTTGAATAGCGAACAGAACGTACAAGTGAGTGACACAAGTAAAGCATTATAGTAGTAATGCAGATGGTTCCATAAAAATCAATTGATTGCATACATGTACAATTGTAAAATACCTGCAGCGCAAACCTGTATAGTAAGATTATCTAAACCATGACTGCTGATAGCTTCAATAAGTGCTGCACCCGCACCACACACCAAAGAAGCGATGAGTGCATTGTAATAAGCAAATGGAGGATGATAATTGATAAGACAAACAAACGAAACACAAAAACTTACAAGCATAACTGCTGCAGAACCTTCTATGCTTCTTGTAGCCTTAACGCCAAATAAAGTGGGAACGGAATATTTATGCTTGCCCCATAAAGAGCCAACCGGTTCGCCAACTGCATCGCCCCATCCGCCAACAAAATAACCAATGTAAGCCATTGAGGGGAAAAAGATGTTGCTTATAACGCCGCCAATAGCTGTTGCAAACAAGGGGAATAAAATAAATTTTTTTTGATGCGGTGCATCGGTTTCTCTTGCCAGTGCTTTATAAAATGAAGAAGTATCAAAAAACATTACTGTAATTAATATAATAATAGTTACAAGAATGCCTAATAGAGTAACAGCATGAAGTCCATAATAATATTGCATTATTCCGGCTAATGAGAAGATGAAAAAATGAAAGGTTTTACGTGTATAAGGTGTGCGGATATTTTTTCTACGCTTCATCCATGAAGCAAGTACAATAGCAATAGTTACAACAATAATGATTGGTATCAAAAGAACTTGTACCGTATGTGCATCCGGAAGAAATCTTTGTAATAATGTTTGAAACCAATGGGATAAAGGCATGTTTTATTAATTGCCTTGTAAGTTATTGCAGCATTACTTACTTTAAGTACAAAATTTTTATCTATTCATTTTTTAGAAGAATTGGGAATTCGGTGTTTACTTTTTTATTTGCAGGCTATGATTTTTAAAAAAATAAGTAGCATTATTAGTGGTAATAGTTTCTTTATGAAGTTCGTTTATTCGCAAACCTTTTTTAACTATTTCAGATTTAAAATTTTCAAATTTCAAACTTTTTTATTCAATCCAAAAAACCAAACACAAGCTTCTTCCATTGGCCGTTTGAAAGACCAAGAATTGCAGGGATCGCTACAAATGTATTTCTAAGTTTATCAACTGTATCATGCGTAGAAGTATTAGGTATTTCATTGCGGCCACGCACTTCGGCGCTTACTTTTTTCCCTTCACGTTTTATAATAAACGTACTGGTAGCATCCTCTTTAAAAAAATGTGCAATGCTTTTATCGTCTTTACTTTTAGGATTTGCGCAAGGTCTTGCACGCATAGAAAAACTTTCTGCTAATGCATTCGGATTTCTTTTATCAGCTATTGCTTCAATACGCACCCAATCAAAACCACCACCGGCATGAGAATCAGGACCAGGCAGATTTATTTTCATATGATCTTCCACTTTTGGTTCGCGGTTAACCTCATCTCCATGTTCATCCGTTAATTTAAAAACAGAAGAACCTAAACCTGCAAAATCACTCCAGTGATCAATATTCAATAACCGATGAACTGCTTTATTAAAAACCTGGTTAGCCTTTGCTTCTGTTTCTTCGGTCACGTCATGAACGGTATTGGTAGAGCCGCCTTTTTCACTTTCGGGTATCAAATCTTCTTGCATAAAAATTTTTTTAGAATAAAAGCTTCCGTTCAAACGAACGGAAGCTGATCGAATAAAACCAAAAACCAGGATTAATCGGTTGTATCTCTCATCGTTTTTATCATATCATGTGCATCCCTTACTTCATCTCTTTGCCTTCTTATAGTCATCATCAGGTCCGATGGTAAAACATCTTGTTTATCATTCAGTACATCATCATAACCTTTCAAAGCAACATCTTCGCCATATTCACAGGAGCCGAGAATTGTACGCCTGTCTTTTCCGCTTAAAGCACTTTTTACATCCATCCATATACGGTAAACTTTGCCTGCCATTGTTGTATCTTCTGTATCTACATGATCCGTATGCTCAAAGCTCAACAGATGCGATTCCAGTTCCGATCTAAATCCCAAACTCTGATCGGCTAATTTCAAAAACAAGTCTTTCAATGGTTGATCATCTGTTTCTTCAGCCGCTCTTTTATAACCTTCATACCGGTCGTTAAGAATAATAAGTAAATCTTTGATCGCAGACGTAGTATTTTCTGTAATAGCCATATAATTTTCGTTTCTCTTTTGGGTTATAAAATCATGCCACGTATAGAGCATAATAATTGTTTTTAGTGTCGGCGTTTATTCTAATGTCAATTATTTTATTTTTTACTCACTGAGCGTTGCTTTTTTTTTATGTTACAGGCTACGGCGTTTCATGGCATCTTCGTTGTGTCACTCACTTGTGCTAATGTCAATTATGGCAACAGTTAGGCAGTTCATCAAAGCTGTTTGCTCGTATAAAAAATTCCCTTCCTTGAGAAATTAATTCTACAAGAAACAAAAGCGGTATAAACAAACATACAGCATCACTCAATCGGTATAGTTTTTAATTACTATCCTGTAAAATGAAAATATGCCCGACGAAAAATTAAACATAGATCCACCACCTCAAAAGCAAACTTTACCAGGTTCAGAAAAAGAAATGCAGCCGGAGCCGGTTTCGGATTATCCAGATAAACCGGGCTGCGGAAAATTGAAAAATAAAGTGGCAGTTATAACCGGTGGCGACAGCGGTATAGGCAAAGCAGTAGCGATACTTTTTGCAAAAGAAGGTGCTGACATAGCCATTGTTTATTTAAGCGAAACAGAAGATGCAAAAGATACAAAAAACGTTGTTGAAAACACCTATGGAAAAAAATGTTTAATGATAGAAGGCGATGTAAGCAAGGAAGATTTTTGTAAAGATGCTGTTCAACAAACAATTGATGCGTATGGCAAACTCGATATCCTGGTTAACAATGCGGCACAACAGGTCGTTGCAAAAAGTTTAGAAGAAATAAAAACAGAAAATCTTGTACACACATTTGAGGTGAATATTTTCTCGCAGTTCTGGATGAGCAAATATGCTTTGCAGCAAATGAAAGAAGGCGCTTCTATCATTAACACAACATCTATAACTGCTTACCGTGGCAGTCCTGAATTAATGGATTATGCATCCACCAAAGGCGCTATCGTTGCATTTACCAGAAGTCTTTCTGTTAATCTTGAGAAAAGAAAAATTCGTGTAAATGGTGTTGCACCGGGACCAATATGGACACCTTTAATACCTGCCAGTTTTGATCCTGAAAAAGTTTCAAAACATGGCGAAAACGTGCCGATGGAAAGACCGGGGCAACCAGTAGAAGTTGCGCCTTGTTATTTATTTTTAGCATCAGATGATTCATCTTATATGTCTGGGCAGGTTCTGCACCCGAATGGAGGTTAAGTGGTGAACGGGTAAGTGAAACAGCGCACAGGACTATGAAAAAACAAAAGCTATGTGAACTTATTCGCATAGCTTTTTTGCTGCAAGAAGGAGTGTTGTTATAAAAGCTATTAACTTCAATTTGCCTGCCTTGGAGGCGAGGGATTAGGCTTTGACAAAAGCTCTCCGGGATGCAAAGAATTTGATTGCAGCGGCGGCAGATCTGCTGTTGAAATAGAATAGTTAATAGCAAAAGCGTTAATACCCACATCCTGCAAATCCTGTAATTCAGGTGTAAATAAAGTGTACTTATCCGGATTTTGAATTACGTATTTCTGCAGCTTCAATATATCCTGCGAGGATAACTCAAGATTGCCTAAAAGAAGCGTTACGTTGGCAAGGTTTTGTAAAGAAACAGTGAATCCGGCATAGGTTAAAAAAGCCATCTTATCAAAACCTGTTCTGCTGCCACTGTTATTAC
>JAEZRL010000187.1 GCA_023440945.1 Bacteroidota bacterium | reverse complement strand
GACCTGCAACTACTCGACAGTACGTTTTATATTCTTTCAAGCAATGGAACAATTGTTACACTTCGTTTCGATGCAAGCAACAATATGCAAACAAAGCAATACTCATTCACAGGTAAAGGGAAAAATGAATTTGAAAGTTTATATTATGATGATGAACAAAAAAAATTGATGCTGTTATGCAAGGATTGTAAAGAAGATGCAAGATCCATTTCAGGTGTTTGGTCTTTCGACCCTGTTACTACAACCTTTACGAAAGAATCTTTCTCTGTTGATATAAGTAACGTATCAAAAAAAGAAGTGGAAAAGAGAAAGAAATTTCATCAGTCTGCTGCAGCTATTCATCCGGTAACGCATCAGTTATTTATTCTTTCGTCGGTAAATAAAGCATTGGTTATCGCAGATAAAAATGGAAATGTGCAGGAAGCATATCCATTAAATCCTGGATTATATAAACAACCGGAAGGAATTGCTTTTACACCGACAGGCGACATGATCATTTCCAACGAATCAGCAGGGGAGGGTAACGCTAATTTATTGCTGTTGAAATTTAAAAGATAGTGTACTTTAATAAAATCATTTTAAACCTTCATAATAACACTTATGGATAGCAGCCTGTATAAAAAAGCAGAAGAATATGTAACTGCTTTATTTGAAAAAATGCCTGACCCGAAACTTGTTTATCATAATTTAAGACATACAAAAGATGTAGTTGAAAGAGTAAAAGAAATTGCTGAACATTATTATCTCAACGAAAGAGATAAGATCATTCTTTACACGGCAGCCTGGTTTCATGATACCGGGCATTTATTCACTTCAATGGATAAACACGAGGAAAGAAGCGTGGAAGAAATGCGCAAATTCATGGAAATATATTCAAACCAGGAAGATCTTGTTGCAGAGATAGAAGATTGTATTCTTAGCACAAAATTTCCAACTCATCCTAACAATCTTTTACAACAAATAATTTGCGATGCAGACACGTACAATTTTGGCACAAAAGAATTCAGAGAGATAAATAGACCTATGTATGAAGAATATGTTTTGCGGGAAGGTGAGATAACAAAACAACAATGGGATGAAAAAAGACTAAAGCTGTTGGAAACACATCAGTATTATACCACTTATTGCAAGGAATTACTGAATGAAGGGAAAAAGCAAAACAGGAAAAAACTCAAGAAGAAAATATTTACCAATTCAGAAACAGACGACCTGGTAATAAAGCAAACAGATAATCTTGCAACAAAAGGTATTCAAACCATGCTCAGGATAACTTCAGAGAATCATATGAAGTTGAGTGATATGGCAGATCGTAAAGCCAACCTGCTTATTTCCGTAAATGCCATTATTATATCTGTTATATTAAGTGTGTTGATGCGTAAGTTACAGGATGAGCCTTATCTGACTATTCCAACCATTATTTTTTTATTGGTAGCAGTAGTAACAATTGTTATTTCCATTTTAGCAACGCGACCAAAAATAAGTGGTGGTACGTTTAGCCCAAAGGATATTCAGGATAAAAAAGCTAACCTTTTATTCTTTGGTCATTTTTATAAATCATCGTATGAAGATTATGATATTGCGCTTCGTAAAATGATGAGTGAACCAGATTATTTATATGGCTCGCTCATTAAAAATATTTACCAATTGGGCGTAGTGTTGGGAAGAAAATATCGTTTGGTAAGATTGGCGTATAACATCTTCATGATTGGTATTGTTATTTCTGTCATTGCTTTTGCTATCGCAGCCTACTTTGGGGCAGACACAACATCTGCCGCAGCCTCATCGCCTTTTTAAATTTATTTTCCAAATGCACCGATATTGCTGCCAAATATCTTTACGGCGATAGCAATTAATATCACACCAAAAAATTTTCTTACAGCAGTTAAACCTGCTTTACCCAACATTCGTTCAATACGGTTTAGCGAAGTAAGAACGATGTAAACAATAATAAGGTTTACAATGATGCCAAGCAGGATATACAGGGTTTGAAAATTCGCTTTTAAAGACATAATAGTTGTTAATGTTCCGCTGCCAGCGATAATAGGAAAAGCAATTGGAACAACTGTTCCTGACTTTGCATCCGCGTCACCTTTAAAAATCTCGTGACCTAAAACCATTTCAAGACCTAATAAAAAGATAACGATAGAACCGCCAACAGCAAACGAACGAACATCAAGACCAAGAATGTTTAAGAATTGTTCTCCCAGAAAAAGAAATAAGATCATTAATCCACCGGACACAACTGTTGCCTGTGTGGTACGAATGCCACCCATCTTTTCACGCAATGATATCAATAAAGGGATGGAACCTACAATATCTATTACGGCGAATAAAGTAAAAGTGATGGTTATAAGCTGATCTATCTGGAAATGCATAAACCTTTTTACAAATTTAGCTGATAGTTCTTCTCGCAAAGATTAAACCGCAGAGAGAAAATTCGAAACAGGTTTTTGAAAGAAGCGAAAAAAGGGTCAGGAAGGATTTACCTCGTTATTATCTTCTTGTTCTTCATCATCGCTGTTATTGGCATCATTGTTATTATTTCCTTCATCTTCATTATCGCTTTCATCTTCCACGTTATTTTCACTTTCCTGTGTTTGTTGCTCAATTATAAGATCGCCATTACTGTTAACAGACCAGGGCTGGGTTTGGTTTTCTTCTTCAATCGTGGTTGTTTCACCTGATTCGAAATGTTGTGGATTGATGATGGTTGGTTCAATCATCTGCTCTGCCAGCACTTCTTTTATTTTAGGAAGATCGGCGGCTGAATTGATACCAAAATAATCCATAAAAGTTTTGGAAGTTGAATAGATCAGAGGTTTACCCGGCAATTCTTCATTTCTACCGATAATTACGATTAGTTCCTTTTCTAATAATTTCTGAATACTGTAATCGCTGTTAACGCCCCGGATAGATTCTATTTCACCCTTTGTGATTGGTTGTTTATAGGCAATAATGGCAAGCGTTTCGAGGGCAGCATTTGAAAGACGTTTTAAAAATTTTTCACCGTTCAACTGAACGATTGTTTTGTGAAATTCTTTCTTCGTGAGAAATTGCCAGCCACCTCCACTTTCACGCACTTCAAAAGCATAAAATTCAGCGCTGTATTTTTCGCGAATGCCTTCAATACAACTTTCTACCTGGTCTAAAGCAATACGTTCTTCCATAAAACCAAAAGCATTATTGATCAATTCAACGATCTCTAAACTTGTCAGCGGTTTTTCACTGGCAAATATCAATGCTTCGATATGTGGGATGATTGTGCTTAATTCCATGAAAAAAATAAGACAAAAGGTAAAATTCAAAAGGCAAAAGACCAGGTTTTTGAATTTTTTATTTTTGAATGTTTACTTTTTTTATCCCTGCAATGCAGCAGCGCCACTAACAATCTCAGTCAATTCAGTTGTAATAGCAGCCTGGCGTGCCCTGTTGTAAGAAATCCTAAGATTGCGCAATAATTCATTTGCATTCTCACTTGCTTTATCCATCGCTGTCATTCGTGCACCATGTTCGCTGGCGTTAGCATCAAGAACTGCTTTATATAATTGGGTATTGAGTATTTTAGGCATCAAAACCGCGATCAATTCTTCTTTCGCAGGCTCGAAGATAAAGTCCGCTTTTTTAGCACCTGCTTTCTTCTGAACTTTTGGGATTGGAAGGAATTGTTCAACAACAAAACGCTGCGTAGCTGCGTTTTTAAATTCACTGTACACGATCTCCACTGCATCGAAATCACGATTTTCAAAAGCATTCATCGCAGCTTGAGAAACAGACTGGACGTTTTCGAAAGTCAGATTAAGAAACAGGTCTTTATAAGTTGCGTCCGTTTTGTAACCCGCCTTTGTTAAGCTTTCCCAGCCTTTTTTACCAATATTCCAAACAGTTACATTTCCTTTTCCATACTGCTTTGGATACTTTTCGCGGATAGCTTGTTTCGCCGCTTTTATAATATTGGCATTGTAAGCACCTGCCAGCCCACGATCACTTGTAATAACAATAAGCAATACTTTTTCAACAGGCCTTTCGGTGGCTAATTTTATATTAAGATCACCGCTTTCAATATTGCTTATAATATTACTGAGCACTTCCTGCAGTTTTTGAGCGTAGGGACGCATTTGTATGATGGCATCCTGTGCACGACGCAATTTAGCGGCACTAACCATCTTCATTGCTTTAGTTATCTGCTGGGTTGACTGAACGGATTTTATACGATTACGTACTTCTTTTAACTGACCTGCCATAAGTATGTTTTTAAAAGCCTGTTACAGGCCTTCTTTCGGGCTGCAAAAGTAGCAGTTTAAAAACAAATTTCAACTTTGAAAAAATTAAAAGTAATTGCAAAAAGAGTATAGAGAGAATTACAGATAATTTTTCTTAAAAAAAAGTTGATTAATATGAATCATTGGTAGAAAATATGCTCCCCGGCAGCTTTCAACAGAAAAAGCACTGCATTCACCAAATATTCCCTGCCGGTGCGAATATTTTTAAAACTTAAACTTTATCTTGCCGATAATTTCTATAAAACTACTATACATTAACCAACAAAATGAAAGATTTTCTACAAACTTCTATCGAAGCAGCTATAGCAGCAGGTAAAAAAATATTAGAAATATACGAACAGGATTTTACGGTGGAAACAAAAGCAGATAATTCTCCGCTTACAATGGCCGACCGTGCTTCACATGAAATCATAAAAGAACATTTAAAAGATACTGGTTTTCCGGTGTTAAGTGAAGAAGGGAAGCAAATGGATTTTGATGAAAGAAAAGCCTGGAACACTTTCTGGTTGGTTGACCCGCTTGATGGTACAAAAGAATTTATTAAAAAGAATGGTGAGTTTACAGTTAATATAGCACTGATAAAAAATGGTACGCCGGTGCTAGGTGTTGTATATGTGCCGGTTACCGGTGTTTTATATTTTGGTGATGAAGAGCAAGGTAGTTATATATTTAAGATTAAAGAAGCTGAAGGAAAATCAGTAAGTGAAATTATTGAGAATGCAATCAAGCTTCCTGAGGCTGTTTCAAATGGTGTTTATACCATTGTGGCAAGCCGTTCTCACTCCACTCCCGAAACAGAAAGTTTTATTGAAGATAAAAAAAAGGTACATGGCGAAGTTAACCTGGTAAGTGCCGGAAGTTCTCTTAAACTTTGTTTAGTTGCCGAAGGTAAGGCACAGGTTTATCCAAGACTGGCTCCAACAATGGAGTGGGATACTGCGGCAGGTCACGCTGTGGCCAAATTTGCAAATTGCAAAGTGTTCGATTATAAAACCAACCGGGAGCTTACCTATAACAAAGAGAATTTATTAAATCCGTGGTTTGTGGTGGAGAGAGCAGGTGAAGTTAACTAAACGGCTTCACTGTGCTGAGCAGTGAACAGAACGTACAAGTGAGTGACACAACGGAGATGATAGCAGCAATGCAGTCGGTTAATAAAACAAATATCAATGCTTACTGTAAAAGTTAAAATGGAAGAAAAGCTACACATAATAGCACACGACTTCAAAGTAAACCGAGTAGAACGTGAACTGAGAAATGGCCATCGTTCTGCGTGTTTATGGTTTACCGGTTTGTCCGGTTCCGGTAAAAGCACTTTGGCAAATCTTGTTGAACAGGAATTGTTCAATTGCGGATTTAACACCTACATTTTAGACGGTGATAATATTCGCAAAGGTTTGAATAAAGACCTGAATTTTTCAGAAGCAGGAAGAGTTGAAAACATTCGTCGTATTGGCGAAGTAGCAAAGCTTATGAGTGATGCCGGTCTTGTAGTATTGGCTGCGTTTGTATCGCCTTTCTTGAAAGACAGGCAAATGCTTCGCGATTTAATGGGCGACAGCTTTGTAGAGATATTTGTGGATGCGCCGATAGAAGTTTGTGAACAACGTGATGTAAAAGGCTTGTATAAAAAAGCAAGAAACGGCGAGATAAGCAATTTCACCGGAATCTCCTCGCCGTTTGAAAGTCCGCTGCACCCTGATGTTCATATAAGAACAGACAAACAGGATATTCAAGAATCAGTAAAAATAATTTTAAATAACGTTTTACCAAAGCTTAAACTTAATTAATAAATTATGCATAAGTATTACCTGAATCATTTACAGGAGTTGGAAGCCGAAGCCATTTATGTTATAAGAGAAGTGGTGGCACAGTTTGATAAGCCTGCGATATTATTCTCCGGCGGTAAAGATTCAATTGTTGTTACACATTTGGCGAAAAAGGCATTTGCTCCTGCAAAAATTCCTTTGCCGTTGATACACATTGATACCGGCCATAACTTCCCTGAAACGATGGCTTTCCGTGATAACCTTGTAAAGCAATTGGGTGTACAGTTGATTGTTGGTTCTGTACAGGAATCAATTGATAATGGCCGCGTAAAAGAAGAAACCGGTTTGAATGCAAGCCGTAACACATTGCAGATCGTTACTTTGTTGGATACTATTGAAAAGCATAAGATTGATGCTGCGATTGGTGGCGCCAGAAGAGATGAAGAAAAGGCAAGAGCGAAAGAAAGGTTCTTCTCTCACAGGGATGATTTTGGTCAATGGGATCCAAAGAATCAAAGGCCTGAATTGTGGAATATATTCAATGGCCGTAAAAATATGGGTGAACATTTCCGTGTCTTCCCAATTAGTAACTGGACGGAAATGGATGTTTGGAATTATATCCATCAGCAAAACATTGCTATCCCATCTTTATACTTTGCACATGAAAGAGAAGCAGTTTACCGTGATAATACCTGGCTGCCTGTTTCAGAATTTTTGATCCTAAGAGAAGGTGAAAAAATTGAGAAGAAACTAATGCGTTTCAGAACGCTAGGCGATATAACTATCACAGGTGGTATTGAATCTGATGCTGACACATTGGAAAAAATTGTGATGGAAGTTTCTGCAACCCGAAGCACCGAACGTGGTAACAGGGGCGATGATAAACGTTCTGAAAGTGCGATGGAAGACCGCAAGAAACAAGGGTATTTCTAAATCATTTTAAACTACTTCATTCATAAAAATATTATGAAACCGAGCATAATAAATCTTACATCAAAGAGGAATAATAAATGCAAGGTTCCATCTTTCCTTAGGAAAAAATAAAAAAATTTCAGATGACAAATTCAAGAGAATTATTACGTTTCACTACTGCCGGAAGTGTCGATGATGGAAAAAGCACATTAATAGGCCGTTTGTTGTATGATTCAAAATCAATTTTTGAAGATCAGATTGCAGCAGTAAAACAATCAAGCGAAAGAAAAGGTTTGGCGCATGTTGACCTTTCTCTTTTAACGGATGGTTTACGTGCTGAAAGAGAACAAGGCATTACGATCGATGTTGCTTATCGTTATTTCTCCACACCAAAACGTAAATTTATTATTGCAGATACACCGGGCCATATTCAATATACACGCAACATGGTTACCGGTGCATCAACAGCCAATCTTGCGTTGATTTTGGTTGATGCAAGAAATGGTATTGTTGAACAAACCTGTCGCCACTCTTATATAGCTTCTTTGCTGCAAATTCCGCATGTTATTGTTTGTGTAAACAAGATGGATTTGGTTAATTATTCTGAAGAAGTTTTTAACCAGATAGTTGAAGATTATACTGAGTTTGCGAGCAAGCTGGACGTAAATGATGTGCGTTACATTCCTATCAGCGCATTGAATGGTGATAATGTAGTTAATCATTCTGAAAACATGAAATGGTATCATGGTGCTACACTGCTGCATGAGTTAGAAACAATTCATATTGGTAGCGATTACAATCACCTTGATGCAAGATTTCCTGTTCAAACTATTATCCGTCCGCATTCAACTGAATACCATGATTATCGTGGTTACGCGGGAAGAGTTGCAGGTGGAATATTCCGTCCTGGTGATGGAGTTACCGTTTTACCTTCAGGTCTTACATCAACCATTAAATCAATAGACACTTATGAAGGCCAGCTTTCTGAAGCTTTCCCTACAATGTCTGTATCACTGACTTTGGAAGATGATATTGATATAAGCCGTGGTGATATGATCGTGAAAGACAATAATCAGCCACAGGTAAGCCAGGATCTTGATGTGATGATCTGTTGGTTAAATGCTAAAGGTCCTCAACCCGGTTCTAAATATTATCTACGTCAATCTACACGTGAAGTAAGATCAGTGGTAAAAGAAGTGGTGTATAAAATGGATATCAATAAACTGCAGAGAGTGGAAGAAGATACTGCAATAAAGATGAATGATATTGCTCGTGTAAAATTAAGAACTACGCAACCGGTTGTATATGATGCTTATCGTAAAAACCGTTCTACCGGTTCTCTCATCTTGATTGATGAAACAACAAATGAAACAGTAGCTGCGGGGATGATTATAGAATAAGTTATCTTTATTCCCGTTGATGAGAGTACATCAATCGATATCATAGATGAATCGGAATGATAGCTCAACGGGAATGATAATGGAATAATTTTTTTACTTAATAAAAAAGCTGTTGAAATTTCTCTCAACAGCTTTTTCTTTTTAAACTATTACTACTAATAATTACAATCTTTTAATGCGGATATTTTTATACCACACTTCATCGCCGTGATCCTGCAAAACAATGTGACCAGTCTTGAAAGTACCAAAGCCAGGCATATTCTTGAATTTGCTGTTGGCAACAAGTTTCTTCCATTCATCTGTCCATAATTCGGTGGAAATAACCTGTGTACCATTTAAATAGCAATCGAGTTTACCGTTCTGGCTTCTTATTTCAACATGATTCCATTCTCCGGCAGGTTTAACTGTTTCGGGAGATGAAGTTATCAAATCATAAATATCCCCTGCTCGGTGCTTAATGATCTTTGCATCCGGATGACCTGCATTATCCAGTACCTGCATCTCGATCCCGGAATTATAGGTGTTCTTGTACTTCGTGGTATCTTCTTGAACATAAAAGATAATACCACTGTTGCCATTCTTAGATATTTTCCAATCCAGCTCGAGATCGAAATTTGTAAATTCCTGATCGGTAACAAGATCACCGCGATCTTTTTCGTTGATATTATTAAAGGCAGCCAAATGAATAGCACCACTATCTACACTCCAGGCAGAACCGGGAGAAACTTGACCGTAAGTGTGCCAGCCTTGTAATGTTTGACCATCAAATAAAGACACCCAAGCAGTATCATTAGTGTTTGCTTCACCTGTAGTAATGCCCAAGGTGCTATCAGCAGTTGAACCTTCATTGCCTGAGGAATTGCAAGCAATAAAACACAAACAAAAGCCTGCAGCAGCTAAAACTATTTTTTTCATGCAGGGCTCTTATTGGTTTTTAAGTAAAAGAATATATTTTACCATTGCTTCAGCACTGTCTAAAGATAATTGAGGGTGTGGTGTCATTGCTACGTTGCCCCAAACACCTGAACCACCATGAATAATCTTATGTGCAAGATAAGTTACCGCTGTATCACTGCCGGCATACTTATCAGCAACCTCCTGGTAAGCAGGACCTACTAATTTTTCTGTTACCTTATGGCAGGTGAAACAATCAGAACTCGAAACCAGTGCCAAACCTTTTTCGTAATCAGGATTCGCTGTTACATCGCCACTTGCCGCTTCTTTTGCGTCTTCTGTTTTTTCTTTGGTAGTTTCTGTGTTGTTGTTTCCACATGCAGCTACTAATACCATTAATGCAGCTGTTACAAAATACTTTTTCAATTTGCTTGATTTTTAAAAGTTAAGAGAAACAGTATATACTGTCCAAATTTCATGCTACAAAAAAATCGTGTTTATTAAAGACCCAATTTCCAACCATTGCGGTAGTCTCTTTTTACAAATTGATTGGCGTCGTCAAAGTTCGTGATCTTCATGTTCTTACCATCCCATATCAATTTTTTTCTACCCGGATAGTCAAAACCATTGCCATTCTTCTTTCTTACATTGTAACTGCGAATAGCCAGGTTACCCATTAATACGGTTTCTGTTAAAGGACCTGAATAATCAAAAGATGAAGTGAGTGCTTTATGTGCAGGACTTTCAAAACCACCTTTACATGCTAAAGTCCATGCAACCTGGTGGCCACTTTCCGGCATTTTTTGCAGTTCTGTTGGTTGGTTATTTTGTGTTAGTTTAGTTCCATCATTCAAATAAACCTGGGGCGCCATACCATAAGTACCGAAGGTCATAATACCTTTTTCGCCTATCAGCATACCACCATTCTCACTTCCGGGTTCACCAATAAAATCATCAGCAGGAATAAGATCAGGATGGAAAGGACGAATACCTCCATCATTCCAGATCATCTTAAGAGGTGAAGGATTTTTTTCTGATGGTCCGAAAGAAACCTGAACATGTGAAGAAGGAGGACAACCTTCAGGAATATATTCTGGCTGCCAGTCTTTTATAAACACTTGTCCCACGCTACATTCAACCTCTGTTGGATAACCAAGGCCGAGTACACGGAATGCAGGATCAATAAGGTGACAACCCATATCACCAAGTGCACCTGTGCCAAAAGCCCACCAGCCTCTCCATTTGAATGGATGGAAAAGTGGATTATAATCAACATAAGGAGCACTACCAATCCAGAGATCCCAATCTTCTTTTGTCATGCTTGATGGCAGGGGAGGTG
Source organism: Bacteroidota bacterium (assembly GCA_023440945.1). Classification (GTDB taxonomy): domain Bacteria; phylum Bacteroidota; class Bacteroidia; order Chitinophagales; family Chitinophagaceae; genus JAEZRL01. The sequence continues at coordinate 5,984 of JAEZRL010000187.1, read as the reverse complement.
AATCAGTAGGGAAAGGAATACCCTGAGGCCAAACCGGACGGTTGGTCCAGATGTAAGCAGTATCAACTTTTCCAATAACACCCTGGTTGTGCCATTCAACCAATTGAGCAGAGCCCTGGCTTGAAGCACCCTGGTTACCCATCTGTGTTACCACTTTGTATTTATGAGCTGCTTCTGTTAACATACGAGCTTCATAAATGTCATGCGTTAAAGGTTTTTGCACATACACGTGTTTGCCTAACTGCATTGCTGCCATTGCAATAGGTGCATGCATGTGGTCAGGTGTTGAAACGGTTATCGCATCAATGCTTCCTTTCATTTCATCAAGCATTTTTCGATAATCGTTGTATTTTTTTGCCTGCGGAAATTTATCTGCAAGGCGTTTTGCATAACCCCAGTCAACATCACATAATGCCACCACATTGTTTGCGCCTTTGTTCCACGCGTTGGTTATATCTGAAGCACCTTTACCGCCAACCCCAACTGCAGCGAGGTTTAGCTTATCGCTTGGTGCAGTAAAACCAGGACCGCCCAATACATGACGGGGAACAATGTAAAATCCGGCCATCGCTGTAAGGCCCTTCTGTAAAAATTTACGACGAGAGTTGTTTTGCTCTTGTAATGGTTGTTGGTTGTTTTCCATTAATAGATCGTTAGAAGTGAAAAATAATTTAGGGCATGAATTTATAAAATAATCACCATCAGCAGGTATAAAAGTTTCTAAAGATTGTAAAATAACTATTTATGAAAGATATTTTTTGAAAATTATCCAATTCTTCGAGTGAACAATTATAAAGAAAAACAAGAATATCACTCATTTTATTAAATCATTTCAAAATATCGATGTATAAAATCAGGGATTGATATTATGGAAACAAATACGTGTAGCATCTTATAAAAAACAACTGTTATGGCCGAAATTATAAACACTCAAAATCATCAAAGAAAAGGTGTTGCAAAATCCAAAAAATTATCAACAAGAGTTGATCTTACGCCAATGGTTGATTTAGGTTTTTTGCTTATAACCTTTTTCATTTTTACAACTACACTTAATCGGCCTAAAACAATGATGCTTTCAATGCCTGTTGATTCGCCAGATTCTTCAAAAGCAAAAGACAGTGAAACAATTAGTTTTATTCTGGAAGGAAATAATAAGATTGCTTATTACAATGGCAATGATATTCAAAACATACAAGCTACAAATTATTCTTCCGCATTGAGAAATATCATTCAGCAGAAACAAAAAGATGTTTCCTTATTATCAGGTGATAGAAGCAGGACCGTCATCTTAATAAAACCAACCAAAGAGGCTTCGTATAAAAACATTGTTGACATTCTTGATGAAATGCAGATAAACAATGTTGAACGTTATGTACTGATGGAGGTGAATAAAAGCGAGGTAGAATATCTCCGTGATCATCAACAATAAAATTGAATTGCATAAATAAATCTTAATTAGTGCACTTCTTACTAACAGTTTAATCATTGTAATTTTGCTTTCAAAGCCGCTACATGAAAAAACTGCCAATTATATTCCTGCTCGTTTTTGTATTTTTTATCAGTGACGCACAAACAGATACTTCGATCATTGCCAAAAAAGTTGAATTACCAAATGGATGGGGTTTAACGCCTGTAGGGACATCTTTACCTTTAGGTGATCTGCCTTTAAACATCGCAGTATCATCTTCAAAAAAATATATTGCTGTTACAAACAACGGGCAAAGCACACAAACGCTTCAATTAATTGATGTAAAAGCAAAAAAAAATTTGAGTACTATAGAAATTCCAAAAAGCTGGTTTGGCTTAAAGTTTAGTGCGAATGATAGATATCTTTATGCATCCGGGGGTAACGATAACTGCATATTAAAATATGCTATTACAAATAATCAACTTGTATTAAAAGACAGTATCAAGCTGGGTGGAAAATGGCCTGAAAAAATTTCTCCTGCAGGTATTGATATAGATGATGCTTCACGTAAGATGTATGTTGTTACAAAAGACAATTTCAAATTGTATGTTATTGATCTTTCAACAAAAAAAATCATTGATACAACAGATTTAGGTGCTGAGGCTTATACGTGTCTTTTATCTCCTGATAAAAAAGAACTGTATATTTCTTTATGGGGTGGTGATAAAATTTTGGTTTATAATACGCTTCAGAAAAAAATTACCGATAGTATTTTCGTTGGTGATAATCCAAACGATATATGTCTTACAAAAAATGGACGTTATCTTTTTGTTGCAAATGCCAATGATAACAGCGTTTCTGTAATTGACATTAAACCACGCAAAGTCCTGGAAACTTTGAATGCAGCTTTATATCCTGATGCACCTTCCGGTTCAACTACCAACAGCGTTGCTTTAAGTGCAGATGAAAAAACTTTGTATGCTGCAAACGCCGATAATAATTGCTTAGCTGTATTTGATATAAGCAATATCAATTCAAGTACGGCAAAAGGATTTATTCCTGTTGGCTGGTATCCAACTGTTGTAAGAGTTATTGGCAATACAATTTATGTTGCCAATGCAAAAGGGTTTACTTCTATGGCAAATCCTTATGGCCCGAATCCTTATGGTAAAAAAGGACAGATAACCTATCAACAAGGTGATACAAGCAAAGTGCAAGAAGTACAATATATCGGTGGTTTGTTTAAAGGAACATTGAGTATTTTCAGCACACCGTCAAACGAAGAATTGAATAAGTATTCCAGGCTTGTTTATCAAAACACACCTTACACAAAAGAAAAAGAAACGTTGGCACAAGGTGAAGAAGGAAACCCTATCCCAATGAAACTAGGCGATCCATCTCCCATTAAACATGTGTTTTACATAATAAAAGAGAATAGAACTTACGACCAGGTTTTAGGTGATATACCCGAAGGTAACGGTGATACAAGTCTTGTTTTATTTGGTGAAAAAGTTACACCCAACCTTCATGCGCTCTCAAGAGAATTTGTTTTGTATGATAATTTTTATGTGAATGCAGAAGTAAGTGCAGATGGACATAACTGGAGTTTGGGTGGCTATGCTGATGATTATCTCGAAAAAACCTGGCCCACCAGTTATGGCGGTCGTGGTGGAACTTACGACGCAGAAGGCAATCGCGAAATCGCTAATAATAAAGGTGGGTTTCTATGGAATCATTGCGCAAGAGCCGGTGTAAGTTATCGCACTTATGGTGAGTTTGCTGATAATTACAAACCAAACATTCCAATTCTTAATGGGCATTACTGTCCATATTTTACAAGTTGGGATCAAACGGTTCGAGATACAACACGAGTGGGTCAATGGAAAAGAGATTTTGATTCGCTTGTTGCAAACAATGCATTACCACAATTAAACACGTTACGTCTTATCAACGATCATACAGAAGGTTTACGCAAAGGCCGTCCAACACCAAAAGCGCACAATGCTGATAATGATCTTGCAGTTGGAATGTTTATAGATTATTTAAGCAAAAGCCCAGTTTGGAAAGAAAGTGTTGTTTTTATTGTGGAAGATGATGCGCAGGATGGACCAGATCATGTAGATGCGCATCGTAGTACTTTATATGTTGCAGGGCCTTATGTAAAGCGTCATTTTGTGGACCACGCGATGTATTCAACCACTTCCGTTCTGCATACTATTGAACTTATTCTTGGCATTCGGCCTATGAGCCAGTACGATGCTGCTGCAACATCTTTATGGCGCAGTTTTACAGGCAAGCCTGATTACACGCCTTTCGATTCGAAACCTTTGCAATGGGATATGAATGAAAGAAACACTGAAGAAAATGCGTGGCAACGTAAAAGCGAAAAGTTTGATTTTACAAAAGAAGATCGCATTCCGGACAGAGAATTTTCTGAAGTAATATGGAAAGCAGTGAAAGGAATCAACGCTGAGATGCCTGCACCTAAGCATGCCGCTTTTGTAAAAGTGAATAAAGATATGGATGAAGATGATGATTAGCAGGTGAATAAATTCGCTTTATATGCTTCTTATATTGTATTTGCAGCTTGTCACTCAGTTATCTTTTTTGCTTTTACATTGACATCGTTAATAATTTTTATTATCACAATCTGAAGTTTTTCTCTAAATGTCTTTAACCGATAGCTCTTCGAATAATAAACTCCAAATGTTTGAAAACCGTTTGCAAAAAGTGTATAAACACAAGAGTAAACTGGCGAGAAGACAAAACATTACGTGTTATCGTGTGTATGATCACGATCTTCCGGAATTCCCTTTTAGCATTGAGTTATACGAAAACAGAATTTATCTCGCTGAGTATTTGCGAAGACATGGCATGACGGATGAAGAACATGAAAATTGGTTGAATGCATGTCTTGATGTTATCCAAAAGATTTTGCAGATTGACATTGAAAACATCTTTGTACGCCAGCGTAAACGCATGTCGCACAGGCAACAGGATCAATATGAAAAGATAGGTTTGCAACAAGACTTCTTCACCGTTGAAGAAAACGAATTAAAGTTTTTAGTAAATCTTACCGATTATCTTGATACCGGTTTATTTCTCGATCACCGTATTACAAGGCAGATGGTGCGGGAGAAATCTGCTGATAAAAAGGTGTTGAATCTCTTTTGTTATACAGGATCTTTTTCTGTGTATGCAGCAGCAGGAGAAGCATTTTCTGTTACTTCGGTTGATCTTTCTAAAACGTATCTAAAATGGGCTGAAGATAACTTTGTCATTAACCGTTTAAAGAAAAACACATATCACTTTATTCAGGATGATGTGAAGCAATATTTGAAAACATTGCTCCCAAACAGTTTTGATCTTATTATTATGGATCCGCCTACTTTTAGCAACAGCAAAAGGATGAAAGATTTTCTCGACATTCAAAGAGATCATGCAGAACTTATTAATGATTGTTTAAAAGCCCTTACCTCAAATGGATCAATTTATTTCAGTACAAATTTCACGAAGTTTATTCTCGATGAAAGCAAGGTAAAAGCCTCATCTATAAAAGACATCACTAAAGCAACAACACCTTTTGATTTTGAAGGAAAATTGAAACGATGGTGTTATTTGATACAGAAATAAGTTTAATTAACTCAGGCTTGGTTATTAATTCGTCAAAGTTCAATAGAATTACTGCAGTACAAGTGAGTGACACAACGGAACCTGATACTTGTACTGCAGTTTGTTCACAAAAAAATTACTTCTTCATCTCTGCATAATATTGATGAAAATATGGAATTGTTTCAATGCCTTTATAGAAATTGAATAACTCAAATTTTTCGTTCGGGGAATGCAGGTTATCACTGTCCAACCCAAAACCAAGAAACACGGTTTTACAATCTAACTCGCTTTCAAATAATGCTGTGATGGGAATGCTACCGCCGCCGCGAACCGGAATGGGCGCTTTGGCAAATGTTGTTTCAATTGCTTTTGCGGCAGCCTGGTATTCGATGCTGTTAATGGGCGTTAAATAAGGATCTCCGCCGTGATGCTCTTCCGCTTTCAACGTTACATAAGGGGGTGTTATTTTATGCAGATGATCAATGACAAGCTTTGTTATCTTTTCGCTTTTTTGATTGGGTACTAACCTGCAACTGATCTTTGCATGGGCTTTTGAAGGAAGTACTGTTTTAGCGCCTTCGCCGGTATAACCGCCCCAAATTCCGTTTACTTCAAGTGTTGGACGAATGCCGGTTCTTTCGTTGGTGGTATAGCCTTTTTCGCCCCACAGTTCTTTTACACCCAGATCATTTTTGTATTCGTTCTCATCATAAGGAGCCTGTGCCATTTGTTTTCTTTCTTCTGCGGAAGCTTCTACTACATCATCATAAAAACCGGGAATGGTTACATGATTATTTTCATCATGAAGGCTTGCGATCATTTTCGCAAGAATGGTAATCGGATTGGCAACAGCACCACCATATACACCACTGTGCAGATCACGGTTTGGTCCTGTAACTTCTACTTCAATATATGTCAAGCCGCGAACGCCTACATCAATGCTGGGATTTTGCATGCTTAACAT
>JAEZRL010000182.1 GCA_023440945.1 Bacteroidota bacterium | reverse complement strand
ATACCATAGAGCTGACATTTCTTTCCTTTCAAGCGCATTATAAGTTCACCAATTAAATTAGATGAAATCCGGTTATGAGGCACTTTAGCTCCTGACATAGCAAATACTTCTCCTTTATAATATTCGTGTTTTTCCGGAGAAGCGTTTTCCATTTCAAGATACTCTTCAATTGAAATTTTTTGTTCGTTATATGCTATTGCCGGCTCTCTTAATTCCATGGTTTAAAAATACGGATAATAGAGTATGAAATGTCTCAGCTATATCCAAAAAGAAACAGAAATTTCCCTGCTTTTGTCTAAAATGTTTTACCCTCATTTATAGCAATCCAGTGTAACAATAAGTGCTGTTTTGTACGAAGCTGGCATGAGATAAGTTCACTATGTAGTCACTATAAGGTTACTGTAAGGTTACTGTAAGGTTCCTGTAAGGGTAGAAAATCGGTAAAGATTTTAAGCAAAAAAGAGCTGAATGAGAGGTAAATCAACTGATGCAACGAGGTGGTTTAAATGCATCTTTTAAGGTACATAAGAAAGCTTATACCTCCAAAAGTCATCAGCTCTAAATTGCTTCCACGTAAAGATAAAATATCACCTGTTTACAGAACCCATTGCTGTTTCAGGGTAACGCAATCCTGCTGCTGCATTTTTTGGAAATACTTCATCTATTTCTTCCAGGTCTTCTTTACTTAAATGCACGTTTACAGCGGCGGCATTTTCTTCGAGATACTTAATGTGTTTTGTGCCAGGAATCGGAAAAATATAATCTCCCTGTGCCATTACCCAGGCCAAAGCAAGCTGTGATGTGGTGCAGTTTTTCTTTGCAGCGATTTCTTCTACTTTTTTTACAAGGTCTAAATTCTTTTGAAAATTCTCTCCCTGGAAACGTGGTGAATTGCGGCGATAATCATCTTGTTCAAAATCTTCAAACTTCTTAAAGCGACCCGTTAAAAATCCACGTCCTAAGGGACTATAAGCGACGAATGCTATGCCTAATTCTTTGCAAACATTAAGCAACTCATCTTCCGGCTCACGGCTCCATAATGAGTATTCTGTTTGCAAAGCAGTTATCGGATGCACAGCATGTGCTTTACGCAGCGTTTCTGCAGAAACTTCTGACAGGCCTATGCCTTTCACCTTTCCCTGCTGCACTAATTTTGCCATTGCACCAACTGTGTCTTCAATAGGTGTATCTGGATCTTTCCTATGTAAATAATACAGATCAATTACATCAACATCCAGTCTTTTTAAACTTGCTTCGCAGGATGACTGCACATATTCAGGCTTTCCGTTAACGCCTCTTCTATGTGGATCATCCGCATAACGCACAATACCAAACTTTGTGGCAAGCGTTACTTTATCGCGATGGCCTTTAATAGCTTTACCAACTAAAATTTCGTTTGTGAAAGGACCATACATATCTGCGGTGTCCAGAAAAGTAATACCAAGTTCAAAAGCACGGTGAATGGTTTGGATGGAATGTTCATCGTTACGCTGGCCATAAAAATCGCTCATGCCCATACATCCGAGCCCAAGTTCAGAAGCCGTTAAGCCTTGCGAACCCAAAGGTTTTTGTGTCATAGGTTAAATATTTAGAAGAACAAATTTGAAGAATTATCAAGAAGTGAATTGGTGTTCACACATCATACTTCAACGGTTGCGCTGTCGTACACATGACCCTTTTCGGTTTTCAAAATACGTGAAGGATAACGGTTTATTACCATAAAATCATGCGTCGCCATGATGATAGAAGTGCCATAATCTTTACATATCTGGAAAAGCAACTGCATGATCTCATCACTTGTTTCGGGGTCAAGATTACCTGTTGGTTCATCCGCTAAAATAAGTTTGGGAGAGTTAAGCAATGCACGGGCAATATCCACACGTTGCTGCTCGCCGCCGCTTATTTCATAAGGCATTTTAAAACCTTTACTTTTCAAGCCTACTTTATCAAGTACATCATTTATTTTTTCTTCCATTAGTTTTTGATCCGTCCATCCTGTTGCACGTAAAACAAAGCGCAGATTCTCATACACATTTCTATCCGTAAGCAATTGAAAATCCTGGAACACAACGCCAAGGTTACGACGCAAAAAAGGAACTTTCTTCCATGTCATACTTTTTATATCAAAACCCACCACTTCAGCGCTGCCACTTTTAAGCGATAATTCACCGTACAATGTTTTCAGCAAACTACTTTTTCCCGAACCCGTTTTACCAACGAGGTAAACGAATTCACCTTTGGTAACCGTAAAATTTACGTTCTCAAGCACAAGATTATTTCCCTGGTAAATGTTCGCGTTACTAACTGATACTACTGTTTCTGACATAAATTTCTCTTTTCGGTTTTGTAAAGTTAACCAATGAACTTTTTTGGTTGCAACAGTTTTTTTAGGTTACCGGCTAATGAATAAATATTAAGCCTTCGTTGTGACACTCACTTGTACACCTTATTCTTTATCCGGCGGCTCTAATTCAAGCCTTTAACGATGTAATTATAACATTATTCTTCAAAAACGGCATTAAACCTTGCCTTAACTAAAAAAATAGTTGTATAACTAAATAATTAGTTTTAGCTTCGACTAAGCATTTAGTTATATGAGATGAAGCATAAAAATTTTTGAAAGACTTTATACATAGGTTAGATGATGAAGTTTTTATGCAAATTCCATGTGACAATTGAAAAATAAAAACTATACACATGAAAACATTAACCAAAGCGGAGGAACAGGTAATGCAGGCGTTATGGAAAATAGAAAAGGGTTTTTTAAAAGACATTGTAGAAGCAATGCCATCGCCCAAGCCACATTCAAACACGGTTGCCACCCTTTTAAAGATATTGATAGAAAAAAAATTTGTAGGCACGGAAACGTTTGGTAGAATGAATGAATATCATCCATTGATAAGCAGGCAAGCTTATTCAAAGAATACGCTCAGCACCGTGGTAAAAGGCTATTTCGGCGGTTCATTCTCCAAGGCAGTTTCATTTCTTATAGAAGAGAATAAATTAAGCGTGGAAGATTTGGAACTGTTATTAAAACAATTGAAAAACAAATAAAACCAATAGCCATGCAAACAATTGTTCTATACCTGCTAAAAGTTGTGCTCATCTCCGGCATTTTGGTTTCCTATTACTGGATGGCTTTGCGGAACAATCGCTTTCACTATTATAACAGGTTTTATTTGTTATTCAGTATCCTGATAAGCGTTGTGTTACCGCTACTGCAACTCAACTGGTTTACGTGGAAGGGTGATAAGAACAAAGCATTCGACCTGTTATATGGTACAACCACAAACAATCTGGAAAATGTAATAATTACCAGTAAAAGCAATGGAATAGATTGGGAGACATTTGCGGCGTGGGCAATGATAATTATCTCTGCGTTTTTTATCACCACCTGCATTATACATATTCTAAAAATTTATCGTATCAAGAAAATCTATCCTGCAACTAAAACAGGTACGTTTGATTTTATTCAAACCGATCTGAAACAGGCGCCGTTTTCTTTCTTCAAAAATTTATTCTGGCGTAATGATATCGAGGTAAACTCTGAAACTGGTAAACAAATTTTCGAACATGAATACACGCACATAAAACAAAAACATTCATGGGATAAACTTTTTATGCAGTTGCTTGTATCCTTCTTCTGGATCAACCCTTTCTTCTGGCTTATTCGCAAGGAATTGTATTTGATACACGAATTTATTGCAGATGAAAAGGCGGTTGAAAACAAAGATGCCAGTGCATTTGCAGCGATGTTATTACAGGCTCAATTTGGAAAAAATATTTATTCTCCCGGACAATCATTTAATTATTCACCTATAAAAAGAAGATTACTTATGCTCACCAATTCACACAAACCGAATTATTCGTATTTACGACGATTAATGGTGCTTCCATTATTATGTTGCGTTACTTGCTTGTTTGCTTTTCAGATACAGAAAAATGAAGCCATAGAATTAGGCGTTGAAAATGAACAAAATCAATCCTCTTTGCCAGATACATTAAAACCGACTGTTATCGTTGAAAATGTAAAGCTTGATAAAGCAGATAAAATTCATATTATTGATGTAGAATTATCTCCCACTAATAGTGAAGCAGCTGATACCACAAAACCACAACCGTTGTATATAGTAAATGGTAAAGAGGCAAAAAAAGAAGTAGTTGATGGCATAAAAGCCACCGCCATTGAAAGAATTAACGTATTAAAGGGAGAAGCAGCAACTAAAGCGTATGGAGCAAAAGGAAAAAATGGTGTAGTTGAAATAATTACTAAAAAACCGATTGCAACCAAGCTTACACAACCTATAATTGTTAAAGATACCGTTACTCCTGAATCAAAACTTGCTTCTGGTAAAGAAGATTATGAAGAGGTTTTTCAAACAGTTCAAATTCAGGCTAAATTTCCGGGTGGCGCAGAAGGCTGGAATAAATATTTACAAAAACAATTGAAAAGTGATATTCCTGCAAAAAAAGGCGCTCCTCCCGGAAGTTATACCGTTGTTGTTTCGTTTGTTGTAGATAAAGAAGGAAACCTGTCAGATATAAAAGCAGAAAATGATCCAGGTTATGGAACAGGGGAAGAAGCTGTAAGGGTAATACAACGAGGACCAAAATGGATACCTGCAGTACAAAACGGCCATAATGTAGCCTTTCGTCAAAAACAGAGTATTGCTTTTGTGGTTACAGAAAAATAGCGGAAAGGATTATTATAAGAAATAACAAATTATGAGTTAAAAGAGTTGATAACTTTTTGAAGGTTGTCAACTCAAGAAAACAAAAAAGCTGCAAGTTGAGACGAATCAACTGCAGCTTTTTAATTGGAACGAAATCAAAATATATTCTTTGGCTACTACCAGTTATTATATTGCTTTCTTGGACCAGAAGGTTTTGGCTTCGCTTCATTAACATTAATAGCTCTGCCTTCCACAATAGAACCATTCAATTTGCTGATAGCAGTTTCTGCTTCAGATTGATTGGTCATTTCAACGAAGCCAAATCCACGGCTTCTGTTGGTTTCCCGGTCAGTAATTACTTTGGCAGAAGTTACTTCGCCATAAGCAGAAAAAAGGTCTTTTAACTCCTGGTTTCCAACATGGAAACCTAAATTTGAAACATAAAGATTCATAACGTTGATAATTGATTTTTACAAAATATCTGAGAAAGGAGCAATGTAAAGAAGATGAACTATTAGCAGAAAACTGTAGCAGTGTTAACTAAATTACGAAGTGCATTAACTCAAATGAATGCTGAAGGTAGTTCATTTATCCAATACTTCACTTTTTATGAAGCAATTGTTTGTTAATAAATTTCACACGCACTAATTCCAATAATAAAGGTATTTACCTTTAAGCCAGTTGAAAACTGCTATTTCACTCTTAACTTCTAATGGCAGTTGCGTTCTTATAAGCGCTTCAATTTTTTGTCCATCATCAATACTTAATTTTCCGATCGAAGTGCCAAAACAATTGATCATGTGCAAAAGCTGATCACCGTTATAACGGTCAAAAGATTTACGGGTAGGCACATCAGGCGTTTCATAATTTCCCGGTGCCCAATGATAATTATCCTGGCTAAGATGTTGTTTTTGAAAAAACATAATGGCGATTTTTAATGATGGAAAGAAATCCTTCTGCTTTTTGAATTGCGCTCTAAACACAAACAAAAAATATAAAAGTAGATAGTTGTAAAACTTACTCTATAAATTTTTATGGAAGGAGCTTAAAGATACGGATTTTTGAGGGAAGTTCCTATTAATGTGATTGAAATTAAAGATGATCAGGAAATATAGTGTTGAGAATGATCAGAATCATAAAATAGAAATTATAGCTTTTATATTTTTGACAATATTTGTTTGAAGGCAATTGCCTCATTAATTTACGTTTGCAGTACAGCATGAAAAAAGCAGTAATCTTATCCCTGATTTTTATTTACGCTTTGTCCTCAACAGGCTTCGCAATAAAGGCTGATTTTTGCTGCAATACTTTAAAATCTGTAAAGCTTGTTTTAGCAGATGCTGCAAAGGATAAAGAAGGATGTGTTAAAACAAAGTATCAGTCTCTCAAAGTAAAAGATACCCATGCTGCTGCTGATATTTCAATTGCACCGGCTTCACCTGTTGCTTTTATTCATTCTGTTGATTCATTTTTTAGGGTAACTAGTTACATACATAAAGAAGCGGTGAATCTTATTAATGTTCATGCTCCTCCGTTAGATCCTGCTTTTCCTGTTTATCTTTCTAATTGTGCTTTCAGAATTTGATTTTACTGTTTTGAAAATTGCCAGGTGAAAAATTCATCTCTAAAAACTTTTTCTTAATGTAAAATCATATTAAATGAGATCTTTTAAAAATGCACATACGCAAATTCAAAATATATTTTCCATAAATATTCGGGCAGCTAAAATCAAATCAAAAAGATATTTTCTTTTTTCTTTTTTTCTTCTGTTTACATCAGCATCTTTTGCACAGGCAGATACAACAGTAACATTTAAAGTTGAAGGTGCATGTGCAGGCCAATGTAAACCAAGAATACAAAGTGCGTCAAAAGTGAAAGGTGTAGCATCTGCTATCTGGAATGTGGACACAAAGATGCTTACACTTGTTTATGATCCTTCTAAAGTATCATTGAATAAAATACAGGAACTTATCCTTGATGCAGGTCATGACTTAGCAGATAGGAAAGCAAAAGATAGGGTTTATGAAGCGCTTCCTGCCTGTTGTCATTATAGGGAAATAAATGAACGGAATGTGTTAGAAGAACATGGTCGATTTGATACTGCAACTTTATTGAACAATATAATTAAAGGTGTAGTTCTTGAAGAAGACAGCAAAGGTTCATTCAAACCTTTGCAGGGTGCAAGTGTTGTTTGGCTTGATACAAACGCCGGAACAATAACAGACGAGAATGGTGTATTCCATATCAATGATAACGGAGAAAGACTGATTATAAGTTATACCGGTTTTAAATCGGATACTATTTCAGTTATTCCTTCTCATGAGATAAAGATCATCCTTGGTTCAAACAACCAATTGAACGAGGTAAAGGTTACATCTTCAAGAGGTTCGAGATATATAACTTCAGCAGATGTTTTCAGAACAGAAAATATGACGCAAAAGGAATTGTTTAAAGCTGCATGTTGCAACCTGAGTGAAAGTTTTGAAACCAACCCTTCTGTAGATGTTTCATATAACGATGCCGTAACGGGTTCTAAACAAATACAGTTATTGGGTTTGGCAGGAATTTATACTCAATTAACAGTGGAAAATTTACCCGGGCCGAGAGGATTGGCAACTTCATTAGGATTGAATTCAATTCCCGGTATATGGATAGAAGGTATTCAATTGAGCAAGGGAACAGGTTCGGTTGCAAATGGTTTTGAAAGCATAGCAGGACAAATAAATGTTGAACAGAAAAAGCCGTTTAACAGCGAAAGGTTGTATGCAAATATTTATGTGAACAATTTTGGAAAAACAGATTTAAATATGAATCTGACGCAAAAGATCAATAAAAAATGGGCTACAACTGTTTTGCTGCATAACGCGTATCTCAACAATAAAACAGACTTTAATAAGGATGGTTTCAGAGATTTACCGACGGGTAATTTATTTACAGGAATGAACAGGTGGAGTTATGATAATAGCAAAGGTTTGACGTCGCATTTTGGTATTAAATATTTGAAGGATAATAAAACAGGTGGGCAGCTTAATTTCAATCCTAATGAAGATAAGTTCACCAGCAATAGTTATGGCCTGGAGATAAATACAAATCGGGTTGAAGCATTTGGTAAACTCGGATATGTATTCCCACAAAAGAAATATAAAAGTATCGGCTTACAGTTATCCGGTTTTGATCATCAGCAAAACTCTTATTTCGGAATGACAACTTATAATGCTCATCAGCAAAGTTTTTATGCGAATCTCATCTATCAATCTATTATTAATACAACCTTACATAAGTTTCGCACAGGATTAAGTTTTCAATACGATAAATACGACGAAGATTTTAAACTGAATAATTACAGGAGACAAGAAATAATACCTGGCGCTTTCTTCGAATATACTTATACACCTTCCACTAATTTTAGTTTGGTCGCAGGCATTCGTGAAGACCACAACAGTTTATATGGATGGTTTACAACACCACGGTTGAATGTGCGATATGAACCAATTAAAGGAACTGTAATAAGAGGCAGCATCGGCCGTGGACAAAGAACAGCAAATATTTTTGCAGAAAACAATGGTGTATTTGCAAGTGCTAGAAATGTAATTATTCTTCCTTCAACTGAAAAGGGAGCTTATGGTTTAAAACCTGAAATAGCATGGAATAAAGGGATTTCAATAGATCAAAAGTTTAGCTTATTTCATCGCGCAGCTTCTTTAGGTATGGATTTTTTTAGGAATGATTTTACTAACCAAGTAGTGGTTGACCTGGAAGATGCAAGAGCAATTAAACTTTATAACCTGCAAGGAAAATCTTATTCAAACAGTTTCCAAACAGAACTTTCGTTTACTCCTGCAAAGAAGCTAGATGTGAAGTTGGCATATAGGCTTTTTGATGTGAAAACAACTTATAACGGGCAATTATTACAAAAACCATTGACTGCACAAAACAGGGCGTTTGCAAATCTTGCTTATGAATTCAACCGTTGGAAATTTGATTATACAGTTAGTTATAGTGGAAGAAAAAGGTTGCCTTCTACCGCAGCAAACCCGATAGAATTTCAGCAGCCTGCTTATGCGTCATCCTTTGTTACAATGAATACACAGATAAGTAAAACATTCGGAAATAAAAATTTGTTTGATGTGTATGTGGGTGCAGAGAATCTTACTAATTATTATCAAAGCAATGCGATCATTGCCGCTTCGGAACCATTCAGTAAATATTTTGATGCCTCCCTTATTTGGGGGCCTGTATCAGGAAGAATGTTTTACGGAGGATTCAGGGTTAGAATAAATTGATCTTAGTTAATTATTCATCATATAACTGAAGAGTCACCTGATTTCTGTGGCTCTTCAGTTTTTTATATATTCAACTATTCTAAAATTGTTGATAAACTAGCCTTAAACAAAAAAGTAGCTAAATTTTAGCTACTTTTTTTTCCAGTGGTGTGGGGCGGGATCGAACCGCCGACACAAGGATTTTCAGTCCTTTGCTCTACCGACTGAGCTACCGCACCTTCCTTGTTTCAGGGCTGCAAATATAAGGGGTTATTATTCGAAATTCCAAAAACAATAAAGGAAAAAGTTTCTGGCTTAAAACTCGCAATTTTTTGGTGTTCGGGCAAAGGGAATTACATCTCTTATATTCGTCATGCCGGTTACAAACTGAACCATTCTTTCAAAACCCAATCCAAAACCAGCATGTGGAACGGAACCAAATCTTCTTGTATCGAGATACCAGTTCATTTCTTCCACCGGCACATCCATGTCTTTCATTCGTTGCATCAATACATCCAAACGTTCTTCACGTTGTGAGCCTCCCACAATTTCACCAATTCCCGGCGCTAAAATATCCATTGCGGCAACCGTTTTGTTATCCGCATTCATGCGCATATAAAACGCTTTTATAGCTGCAGGATAACCGGTAACGATAACAGGTTTTTTAAAATGCTTTTCTACTAAATAACGTTCATGCTCGCTCTGCAGATCAATTCCCCATTTTACCTCATACTTGAACTTTTTCTTTTTATAAGCCGGACTTTCAAGCAAAATATTAATAGCATCGGTATAAGTGACTCTTTCAAAAGAATTATTCAACACAAATTCAAGCTTCTCTATCAAACCCATTTCACTACGCTTATCCTGTGGTAACTGTTTTTCTTCGTCTGCCAATCGCTGCGCAAGAAATGCAAGATCATCTTTGCTGTGTTCCATCGCGTAGGCAATAATAAATTTGATAAATTCTTCCGCAAGATTCATGTTATCTTCCAGGTCATAAAAAGCCATTTCAGGTTCTATCATCCAAAACTCTGCAAGATGACGTGTTGTATTTGAATTTTCTGCCCGAAAAGTTGGCCCGAACGTATAAATATCACTTAAAGCCATAGCCCCCAACTCACCCTCTAATTGACCGCTTACAGTGAGGTTTGCACTCTTTCCGAAAAAGTCTTCTTCAAAATTTATGGAGCCATCTTCTTTTTTGGGAGGATTATCCAACGGTAATGTTGTAACCCGGAACATTTCGCCTGCACCTTCCGCATCAGAAGAAGTAATAATTGGCGTATTCAAATAAACGAAACCACGATCATTAAAAAATTTATGGATAGCAAAAGCAAGCGAATTCCGTACACGAAAAACGGCGCTGAAAGTTTGTGTTCTGAAACGCAGATGAGCTATCTCTCTTAAAAATTCAAGGCTATGTTTCTTCGGTTGCAAAGGATATTTTTCGGGATCGCTATCACCTAAAATTTCAACAGAAGCGGCTTTCAGTTCCACTTTTTGTCCTTTGCCTACACTTTCCACCAGCACGCCGGTAACTTTTAAAGATGCACCGGTTGTAATGCGTTTTAAGGTGGTATCGTCAAGCAATCCCAGTTCCGCTACGATTTGTAAATTATGAATAGTGCTACCATCATTCAAAGCAATAAACTGGTTGTTGCGAAAAGTACGAACCCATCCCATAACCGTTATTGGCTGCCCCGTAGGCTCGTTGGCGAGAACATCTTTTATTTTGATTCTTTTGTTAAACATTTCTACATTATTTTTAAAAGAACGAACTTTATTTCTATACCGGAACCCTACCCATTGAATTCATAAAACCGGTAAAACGAAGTTTATTTCTGTAGAAAAAAAGGCTTGTATCCTGTTTTTAACAGGCCGCAAATATAAGTCAATCATAAGCTAAACATCCTGTAATTATATGACTTTAGGAAAGATTACAGTACAACAGAAAATGGTAATGAAATAAAAACGGTAATGCTAATTGCTCCTTCTTTCCACAAATTATAACAAAGCGTGAATAAATTATTTTGAACTGTTTTCATTGATGGTATTATGTTTGCCCTGAAATAACAGGATTAAAAAAATTATATTGAGACGAGAGAATTTTTTTGTTTTGTTTTTGAACAATTTACTGTAACATTGCAGCGGAAACAAAGCTGATTAGTTCAAATATCATTTCTCTCAGCTCGCCAGTTTTCTAAATCAACCGAATTTTTTTCTTCAACAATTAAGACCGGAATTTACTTGACGATTAACCTTATTCTTTTTTAGTATTCTATGTACGACATTTTGCAATTGAACGACCTTTTAGTTCCAGAGTTGCTTGACATTGCTGAGCAACTGCATATTCCTGATGCAAAGAACTTGAACAAGCAGGAACTTATTTATAAAATATTAGATAACCAAGCTGTTATGGCGAGTGAAAACAAAAATGGCACCGAAAAGCCCAGACGTAAACGCACAGTGAAAGCCACTACGGCCAACACTTCTGAAGAAGCAGAAGTAATGAGTGGTGACGGCGAAAAAGCAAAGGTTGAAAAACCAAAGCTTGAAAAACGCAAAGAAAAAGAAGAAAAGGCAGCAAAACCTGCCGAAGAAATTCAAACTACGCAACAAAACGAAGCTCCTCAGCCAAAAAAGCGCGTCAAAAAAGCGGTAAAACAAAAAGAAAAAACAGAGGAGCCTGCGGTACCTGAAGAAGATGTACTGGTAGAAGAACCACCCACTATTTCTGAAGCTTTTTTAGCTCTTTTAAATGATGATAACGATATAGATCTTTCAGATAATGGCGATGAGGAAGAAGAAGTAGCGGTGGAAGAAGCGCCGCCTGTTCGTCATCATAAAAAAGAGCCTGCTTTTAATATCGAATTTGATGGCGTTATTATGAGTGAAGGCGTTTTGGAAATGATGCCTGATGGCTATGGTTTCCTTCGCTCTTCTGACTATAATTATTTATCTTCTCCTGATGATATTTATGTTTCTCCTTCACAGATAAAATTATTTGGTTTAAAAACAGGCGACACCGTTTATGGTGCTGTTCGTCCGCCAAAAGAAGGTGAAAAATATTTTGCATTATTGAAGGTGGAAAGCATCAATGGAAAGAGCCCTGATGAGGTGCGTGACCGTGTTCCGTTTGATTATTTAACGCCTTTATTCCCTTATCAAAAACTGAATCTGTTTACAACTCCTTCTAATTACAGTACACGCATTATGGATCTGTTTACGCCTATTGGTAAAGGCCAGCGTGGATTGATCGTTGCGCAACCGAAAGTGGGTAAAACAGTATTGCTGAAGGAAGTGGCAAATGCGATTGCAGCAAACCATCCTGAATGTTATTTAATGGTAGTTCTGATTGATGAACGTCCTGAAGAAGTAACAGATATGGAGCGCAGTGTAAAAGCGGAAGTAATAGCTTCCACATTTGATGAACCTGCAGAAAAACATGTGAAAGTTTCAACCATTGCCTTGCAGAAAGCAAAACGCCTGGTGGAATGTGGTCATGACGTAGTTATACTGCTTGATTCTATCACCCGTTTGGCAAGAGCGCATAACACGGTTGCACCTGCCAGTGGTAAAGTATTAAGCGGTGGTGTTGAAGCGAATGCAATGCAGAAGCCAAAACAGTTTTTTGGAGCAGCACGTAAAATTGAACATGGCGGCTCCTTAACCATTCTTGCAACAGCTTTGATTGATACCGGCAGCAAAATGGATGAAGTTATCTTCGAAGAATTCAAGGGAACAGGTAATATGGAATTACAACTGGATCGCCGTTTGGCAAACAGGAGAATTTTCCCTGCTATTGACCTTGTTGCATCTTCTACCCGCCGTGATGATCTGTTGCTGGATAAAGATGTGTTGCAGCGTATGAATATTCTGCGTTTGTATATCAATGATATGAATACAGAAGAAGCTATGAACGAATTGCTGAAGCGCATGCGTGGCACCAAGAGCAACGAAGAATTCCTTGCCAGCATGAACGGATAACGATTAAAAAAACTCAATATAATTTAAAGCCGTCTTGCAGAAAGACGGCTTTTTTAGTTTTGGTTTAATTTGATTAACGGTTTAAAACTTTATGAAAAAAAGCCTTTGAGCACTTTGTGAAAATCTTGTGTTCTTTGTGGTAAAACATACTTTTAAACCACGAAGGCCACAAAGAAATAATACACTAAGATCACAAAAGAAAACGCCTGAAACAAAAGTTGTTTGAGTTAGTGAAACTCTTAAACTATAAAATCAATGATGCCATATCTTATACAGATGAAGTGCTTGCGACGCAAGGGACGATTCCATAAAACACCAAAGCTGGTATCAAGAAAAATAACATGAATATTCACGCAATTTTATTATCATTCACACTTGTAAATTATTTCGTAATTCTGCATTCTCAAAAATTTTAAATCATAAAACAAATGTCTCTTCGCTCTCAATTAAAAGGAACCGGTGTTGCATTGGTAACGCCTTTTACTGCTGACCTTTCAATAGATTTTGATGCACTTGGAAGGGTTATAGATTCTGTTATTAATAACGGTGTGGAATATGTTGTTAGTTTGGGAACTACCGGTGAAACACCTACTTTGGAGAAGCAGGAGAAGAAGGATATTGTTAACTACACTTTTGAAAAAGTAAACGGACGTGTGCCGGTTGTTGTTGGCATTGGTGGCAACAACACCAATGGTCTGCTGAAAGATCTTGAAACATTTCCACTGGATAAAGCTGCAGCCGTTTTAAGCGCTTCGCCTTATTATAACAAACCGTCGCAGGAAGGTATCTTTCAGCATTATAAAACGTTGGCAGAAGCATCGCCAAAACCACTTTTGATCTATAATGTTCCGGGAAGAACGGGCCGCAATGTTGAACCTGCAACTACTATTAGCCTTGCAAAGGAAGTGGAAAATATCGGCGGTATAAAAGAAGCGGGAAACAACATGATGCAGATCATGAAAATCCTGCGTGACAGACCTGAAGATTTTTTGGTTTTGAGTGGTGATGATGATCTTGTTTTGCCGGAATTAGCTTGCGGAATTGATGGTGTTATAAGCGTTGCAGCAAATTGTTTCCCGAAAGAATTTTCGGAGATGGTACGGCTTGGTTTGAAAGATGATTTTGAACAGGCAAGAAAAATTCATCTTGACCTGCTGGAAGTATATGAATTGTTGTTTGTTGAAAATAATCCTGCAGGCGTAAAAGCATTTTTAGCAGAGCAGGGATTGATAGAAAATAATCTCCGTTTGCCAGTTGTTCCTTTAAGTGAAAGTGTTCATGCAAAAGTGAAGGCCTTTTTGAAAAAATGAGTTTAGGAAAAATCTAAAATGCAGGGAGAATGAACTTCCTGCATTTTTCTTTTCTATCTTCCCTTCATGAAAAAAATCTTTTTCTTTTTTGCTTTCTTGTTTTTTATTTTTCAACTACAGGCTCAATATACTCTCCGGCTTGTTGTAACTGACGTAGCCACAAAAAAACTTGATGATATTTATGTTGCAGGCAGTTTCAATAACTGGAATCCTAAGGACGCGAATTATAAACTGAAGCCTTTTGGCGGTTCAAGAAAAGCGATTGTTTTAAAAGATATTCCTGCAGGCACTTATCAATTCAAATTCACCAGAGGAAACTGGGATAAAGTGGAAACAACAGCAAAAGGTGAAAATGTAGAAAACCGAACTGTTGAAGTAAATGGGGATGTTTCAGAAAATATCACCATCGCCGGATGGAAAGACGATTTCCCTGATAAGCCAAAACCAAACACCGCTACTGCGCAAGTGCATGTAATAGATACAGCATTTTTTATTCCACAGTTGAATCGACACAGAAGAATATGGATCTATCTTCCCAAAAGTTATAACACAACAAAAGGAAAATTGTATCCTGTGTTGTACATGATGGACGGGCAAAATTTATTCAACGAACAAACGGCTGCATTTGGTGAGTGGGGTGTTGATGAATGTCTTGATACACTGCAGCAAAAAACAGGGAAAGAGTGCATTGTTGTTGGAGTTGACAATGATACAGTGAAACGAGTGAATGAATATGATCCTTACGACAATGAAAAATATGGTAAAGGGGAGGGCAAACAGTTTGCAGACTTTTTAGCTAACACACTGAAACCTTTTGTTGATAAGCAATACCAGACATTGAAAGATGTAAAACATACGTACATCGCTGGAAGCAGCATGGGTGGTTTGATAAGTTTATACGCAGTTATGGAATATCCTCAAACGTTTGGCGCAGTTGGCGTTTTTTCTCCCGCATTTTGGATAGCACCGCAAATGTTTACCGACATGCAGCAAACAACATGGACAACCTTTCCGCGATTTTATTTTTATGCAGGTGGAAAAGAAACGGAAACAATGGTAAGCGATATGAAAAAGATGTATAACGTTATTGCACAAAAACACAATTACGATATGCAGGAAGTGGTGTATCCTTTAGGCCAGCACAATGAATCTTACTGGCGGAAAGAATTTCCGAATTTTTATAAATGGCTGGTGAAATAATTCTTTAATATCATGAGAAAATTTATCCTCCTGTTCTAAATCCCGGGTATAAAGTCATTCCTCCATCAACAAAAATAGAAGCACCGGTAACATAATCGCTATCGTCGCTGGCAAGCCAAACCGCTACTTTACCTATGTCTTCCGGAACGCCAACTCTTTTATAAGGGATTAACTTCAATAATTCATTTAATGCTTCCGGTGTTGACCATGCTTCTGTATTTATATGCGTTTTTATTGCGCCTGGACAAATGCTGTTGATTCTCACCTTTTTTTCTGCAAATTCCTGTGCAATGCTTTCCATCAACAGCATAATTCCACCTTTCGATGTCGCATAATTTGCATGTCCTGCCCACGGTATTTCCTGGTGCACACTGCTGGTACAAATTATTTTTCCTGCCGCAACCGACTTTTTTGTATCCACACCTCTTCGTAAAAATTCTTTTATTGCTTCACGGGCACATAAAAATTGTCCTGTTAAATTCACACCAATAACTTTATTCCATTGTGCTAAAGTCATTTCAGTAAATGGCGCATCACTTTGAATACCTGCATTGTTTACAAGAATATCAACGGTTCCAAATTGGGCAATCACATCTTTAAACATCTGCTGCACTTCATCTTCTTTACTTACGTCTGCTTTATAAGTAATAGCTGTCCCACCACTTTTTGTAATATCATTTTTCACTTCATCCGCCGCTGCCTGTGTTCCCTCAAAAGGATGATTAATAACAACTGTTGCACCCGCTTCAATAAAACATTTTGCAATACCTGCTCCAATTCCACTGCTCGCCCCGGTAACAATTGCTATCTGCCCTTCTAACTTTTTTTCCATAACCATTGTTTAGAAATCAATTCGTTCAAAATCTATTCCAGAAGAAATTGTAAACTGCAATGAATAACTGTTAAGAATATTAATGCTGCTGTCATTCTTATTCAAGTCAAACTTCATTTTTAAGTATATTGTACGCCTAATTTTTTTGAATAAATGTTTGGCGTAACAATCTTAGGCAATAACTCAGCGCTTCCGGCACACGACAGGCATCCTACTTCGCAGGCTGTTACATTGAATGAACAAATTTTTTTGATTGATTGTGGTGAAGGAACGCAGATGCAAATGGCAAGATTCAGGGTAAGAAGAAGTAAAATAAATTTTATTCTAATATCACATCTACACGGTGATCATTACTTTGGATTGATCGGTTTGATAACAAGTCTTGGATTGTTAGGAAGAGAGCAACCACTGCATATTTTTTCGCCATCGGGTTTGCAGGAAATTATTGAATTGCAGGTGAAAGCTTCCGATACAAAGTTGCCCTTTGAATTACATTTTCATCCATTAGCAGAAGAAGGAATTATTGTTGATGATAAAAAATTTATTATCGAATGCTTTAAAGTATCACATCGCATTGCATGCTTTGGTTTTTTAATACGAGAAAAAAAGAAACCGCGTAAAATAGATGCAGAAAAATTAAAACAGTATGATGTTCCCGCAGCGTTTTATGAACAACTGAAAGATGGTAAAGATTATGTTACAAAAACAGGTGAAATGATAAAAAATGAATGGGTAACATTTGAAAGTACACCGCCTAAAAGTTATGCTTATTGTGCAGACACAGTTTTTACAGAATCAATCGCAGAAAAAGTAAAAAATGTTACGCTGCTATACCATGAAACAACCTACCTGAAAGATTTAGAACAAAAAGCGGCAAGTCGTTTTCATTCAACTACTGCACAGGCAGGAAAGATTGCTTTATTATCCAATGCCAAACATTTGCTGATTGGGCATTTTAGCAGCAAATACGAGTCGCTTGATCTTTTTTTCGAAGAAACAAAAGAAGTGTTCCCAAATGTTCAGTTAGCGATCGAAGGCGTAACATATTTGATTTAAATAGGTGTAAAGCACTTATACGTTAAACCTGAAATGCATAATATCACCATCTTCAACCAGGTAATCTTTACCCTGCACTGCAAGTTTACCCGCATCTCTGCAGGCAGCTTCCGAACCGTATTTTACAAAATCAGCGTATTTAATAACTTCTGCCCGAATAAATCCTTTTTCAAAATCTGTATGAATAACACCGGCAGCCTGTGGTGCTAACATACCTTTTGTTATGGTCCATGCTCTCACTTCCTGGACACCTGCTGTGAAGTATGTAATGAGATTTAAAAGTTTATAAGTTGATTTTATCAATCTTGCCACGCCGCTTTCGTGCAGCCCCATATCTTCCAAAAACATTTGCCTGTCTTCAAAATTCTCCATCGTTGAAATCTCACTTTCAATGGCTGCACTGATCAATAATATTTCCGCATTTTCATTTTTCACTGCTTCTGCAACTGCTTTCGTATGATCGTTGCCATTGATAACAGATTTCTCATCCACGTTACAAACATAAATAACGGGCTTCATCGTTAGCAGGAAAAGATCGGCCAAATGTTTCTCCTTGTCTTCTGCAGAAACTTCAAAGCCTCTTGCATTTTTTCCCTGCTCCATATAAGCTTTTAGGGCAAGCAGAATATCCAAACCTCTTGCAGCTTCTTTATCGCCGCCTGTTCTTGCCTGTTTTTCTGTGCGTGCAATTTTCTTTTCAATGCTTTCAAGATCTTTCAATTGTAGTTCCGTATCTATAATTTCTTTATCGCGAACAGGATTTACACTTCCATCAACATGAATAACATTGTCGTCTTCAAAACAACGCAACACATGAATAATTGCATCGGTATTACGAATGTTTCCCAAAAACTGGTTGCCCAAACCTTCGCCTTTGCTTGCACCTTTTACCAAACCGGCAATATCAACAATTTCAACTGTTGCAGGTACCACTTTATTCGGCTTAACCAATTTTTCCAGTTCTATCAAACGTTCATCGGGAACTGTTATCACACCCACATTTGGTTCAATGGTACAAAAAGGAAAATTCGCCGCCTGTGCTTTTGCATTGCTTAGGGCATTAAATAAGGTTGATTTTCCGACATTTGGTAATCCCACAATTCCTGCTTGAAGCGCCATGATTTTTATTTTTTTTATTTGTTACCAACTTAAGGTACCCTAAATCGCCTTCTGTTGTGTCACTCACTTGTACGTTCTGTTCTTTATTCATCAAGTGGCACCTTAAGTTTTTTCGGCGGCAAAAGTAGCATAAGTAAAATTGATATTTGCTTCTTTTAGTTAAACTTAACCAACTCTAAAGGGGAGAT
>JAEZRL010000167.1 GCA_023440945.1 Bacteroidota bacterium | reverse complement strand
ATTCTAAGGCCTAATGAAACTTTGTGATGTCGAACTTTATTTCATCCTTCTTTCGATGTGCGTGCCACAGGTCCGTTTCATCATCAATATTTTCGATCTGTAGTGAAACGGACTAATTCTTCCAATGCCTCCCTTATATCGCCTTCCGGAAAAGTATGAAGTATGGCAAGTGCTTCATCCCTGAAGTTAAACATCTTTTCGGTTGCATATTCAATTCCACCGGTTTCCTGTACGGCATTTATTACGAATTGAACTTTTTTAGGATTACGACTTTCATTCTTCACAATATAAATGATCTTTTTTCTTAAGGTTGCATCGCAATTATTTAAGGTATGAATAAGCGGCAGTGTTAATTTTTTTTCTTTGATATCATTACCTGTGGGCTTGCCAATATTCAGGCTGCCATAATCAAAAAGATCATCTTTTATCTGAAAAGCCATTCCAACTTTTTCGCCGAAATCCTGCATTAAAGCCACAGAATTTTTATCTGTAAAAGTGGTGAAAGCGCCGGCTCCGCAAGCAGATGCAAGCAATGAAGCAGTTTTACCTTTTATTATTTCATAATACACATCTTCTTTTAAATTTAAGTTTCTTGATTTTTCTATTTGCAAAAGTTCGCCTTCGCTCATCATTTTAACTGCTCTTGAAAGGATCTGCAATACTTCAAAATCATTATTATCCAGCGACAATAAAAGTCCTTTCGATAAAAGATAATCACCAACCAGAACAGCGATTTTATTTTTCCATAAAGCGTTAATAGAAAAAAAACCTCTTCTTTCAAGGGAATCGTCAACTACATCATCGTGTACCAATGTGGCGGTGTGTAGAAGTTCAACCAAAGAAGCTGCACGATAAGTTGAAGTATTTATTTCCCCGCCTAGTTTAGCACTCAAAAGAACAAACATCGGCCTTAATTGTTTGCCTTTTCGCTTCACTATATATTGCATTATCCTGTCTAAAAGCGAAACCCTGCTTTTAACCGCTTCTCTGAAATAAACTTCAAACTGAGCCAATTCATTCTTTATAATATCCGTTGCTTTTTCCATCTTATCGAGCTTAAGTGCAATGTAGTTTCAAATAAAAATATAAAAATAATGCAACGTTGGCACTCCAATTGCAGTCATTAGAACTGACAAAATACTCTTGTTATTAGTATTTATAATTTTTCAGCGGAAAAAAATTGACTATATAGTATTGATTGTCTGTTGGAAAATAAATAGTAATAATTTGGTATTTCACTCTCAATGTATATTTTTGCTAAATATACAGTGGACGGGAGTAAGAAAAATCGGAACCTTAAACAATAATTAAATTCTACTTATGGCAAGCAAAAAGTACACATTGATTTTGGCTTTATTGGGCCTCTTTCAAACTGCAACCTTTGCGCAAAGCAATAATGCAAGCGCAAGTTCTGACTGGGCATTGGATTCTTCGAAAGTATCAACAAAGCAAATGCCTCAGCACAATGAGTTCATGAACAATCAATTTCCTTACCCATCTACGCCACGCAACCAATGGGAATTGGGCATTAGTGGTGGTCCTTCTATGATCATAGGTGATATTGATTCACATTTTGGTAGCATCGGTGGTGGTTTACCAAGCATCGGTGGTGGTATTTCTGTTAGAAAAGCTTTGGGTCACGTAATTTCTTTGCGTGCAGGCTGGAATGGTTCTTTCAATAATGGCCTTGATTATCGTTGGAGAAGATCAGTTCCTGGTCCAAGCGTAAATCCATGGGCTCCCTGGACAGCTGCAAGAATGCCTTTCGTTGCTAACTACAAAGCAAGAATTCACCAGGTTTATTTAGACGGAATTGTAAGTTTAAACACTATTAGCCATTATCGTGGTAATCCTAAAACAAACTGGTATGTATTAGCCGGTTATAGCGCTGTAATTGCAGATGTTAATACTTATGTTCCTACAAACAGTTCAGCTTTTGCTAACATTAACTATTTAAGGCCAAGAAAAGATGTTAAAAGGGATTTGAAAGACATCGTTGATAATGGAACAGAGCGTCTTGCTCCTGTTGATAACAGGCAAACAGCTTTGAAAATGGGAAGCAAATCAGTTTATCATGGTTTAGACTTTGGTGGTGGTATTGCTTTCAAATTGAGCGACAGAGTTAACCTCGGTATCGAACAGAAATTTACTGCGGTTTTCAATGATTACTTAGACGGAGTTAATGCCGGCAAGGGTAATGATATGATCTCTGCAACTCAAGTTCGTTTGAATTTCAACATTGGTAACGCTTCAAAATCTATCCAGCCTTTGTGGTGGGTTAATCCAAACAACTTTATCTACAACGAGTTGAATATGCCTAAGCACATGAAGATACCAACTCCGGTTCTTCCTGATGCAGATGGTGATGGCGTTACTGACCAATTCGACCAGGAACCAAATACTCCTGCCGGTGCAGCAGTTGACAGTCATGGTGTAGCAAAAGATACTGATGGTGATGGTGTTCCTGACTATAAAGACAAAGAATTACTTACTCCACAAAATTGTTTCCCTGTTGATGCAGACGGTGTTGGTAAATGTCCGGAACCTCCATGCTGCGCTGAAATGCGTAACCGCCTTGATAGCATGAGAGTAACATGTAACATCTCTGGTTTACCAAGTATTCAATTCAGAAGCGGAAGCTTAACACTTAGCTCTACAGCACAATCTTCATTAGCAAATATTGCTCAGCAAATAAATGCCAATCCAAATTGTAAAGTAAGAGTAATAGGTTATGGTGCTTCTGACAAACGCTCTCAACAATTAAGCTGGGATAGAGTAAATGCAGTTATCAGGTATTTGGTTGACAAACAAGGTATTTCTGAAAGCCGTTTGATCTTTGCTTATGGTCAGCAAGGCGATCCTAATACAGTTGATTTGGAAGGTACTACTGAAGAAGGTCCAAACACAGTACCTGCACCACATCCAAACTTAAGAGGCCGCAGATAGTCTGTTAATCGTAATAATACTTTTTGCAAAACCGTCTCAATTATGGGACGGTTTTTTTATTGTTATTTGTATGATTACGTATAAAAAAATTGATAAAGCTTATGAATTTCTTTTTTTATGGCCTGTGGTTTGATTAAATATCCTAAACATTACTCAGACATAAAACTTACAACACTATGAAAAAGTTAACCGTATCGCTACTATTACTTATAGGTGCATGGTCATTTCAGGCTTGTGGCAACAATGGTAATAATGCCACCAACGCCGACAGTACAACATCTTCAACAACAGAAAGCACTAATTCTGCAGACACAGGTATGACGTCTGCAACAACCTCACCAACAGATACAACTACGGGACAATTCAGTACCAGCGGAGTTGATTTTGCAAAGAAAGCTGCAATAGGTGGTATGATGGAAGTGCAACTTGGCCAGATGGCTGCACAAAAAGCTGCCAGTCAAAGAGTAAAAGATTTTGGTCAAATGATGGTGGACGATCAC
This sequence comes from Bacteroidota bacterium, assembly GCA_023440945.1. GTDB lineage: Bacteria > Bacteroidota > Bacteroidia > Chitinophagales > Chitinophagaceae > JAEZRL01. The sequence continues at coordinate 17,579 of JAEZRL010000167.1, read as the reverse complement.
TCCAAAGCAAACGATCAGCTTAAAGCATTGGCTTCACAGCATAATGTACAGCTTCCCACCGCGTTGGATAATGATCATCAGAAAAAGGTAGATAATTTAACTAAGAAATCAGGAGCTGATTTTGATAAAGCATATATGAGCATGATGGTAGATGATCATAAAAAAGATATTGGCGAATTTCAGGATGCTGCTAAAAACACGGATGACCAGGCGTTAAGCAATTTTGCTACTACTACTTTGCCCGTATTGCAAAAGCATTTGGATTCAGCACAGGCTATTAAAGATGCAATTAAATAAAAGCTGATTTAAGTTTATAAAAGGGATGCATTTTTTAGATGTATCCCTTTTATATTTACAGCAAGATGCCGTTAACAAATTATCATATCATACTTACTGCATTCTGGGTTTTATATGGCTTTATTCATAGCCTGATGGCATCTTTATGGTTTAAGAAGAAAATAGAAAAGCTTACCGGAAAGTATTATAAATGGTATCGTCTTTTTTATTCCTGTTTTGCAGCTTTGTTATTACTTCTGCTTATAGTTTTTCAATACTCTCATAAAAGCATTTTATTGTTTAGTACACCTTTTATTATTAAAGCGTTAAGTGTTATTGCATTAATAGCAGGTGTTTTTGTTATGGCTATTTCTATAAAAAGGTATTTTTTTCTATTAAGTGGCGTAGCGGTATTTACAAATGAAGAAGATAAAAAACACGTTCCTTTGCAGCAAGGAATAAATGCACACATGCGTCATCCTTTATACTCCGGTACATTATTGGTTTTGTGGTCTTTATTTTTTTTATTCCCCTTTTTAAATAATCTTATTGCCTGCAGTGTTATAACGGTCTATACGCTTATTGGCATAAAACTGGAAGAACACAAACTTATTTTAGAGTTTGGCGAATTATACCGGTCCTACCAACAAAAGGTACCGATGTTAATACCATCTTTGCATCTTTTCAGATAAGCATTTATTTTTTATTGCTAAAAAATTATTGTGTAAGAATTATTGCCTCATGCTTAGGCGAACGATGCAGTGAGTGACACAACGATGTTTAATAGCAGTACAAAAGCCTGCTTAAAAATTATTCTAATTAAACAATAGAATGTTGAAAAATATTAAACAATACAGCATTCTTATAATTCAATTTTAAACCGGTATGAATAATTGATTCATCATTTACCGCTATATTGCGTCCGCTTTAACAATGATAACAGAAGAAATATGAGTTTTAGAAATTATCAAATTCCATATCAGATTGATGAAAGGTACCAAAAGAAGGTTGCTTATTTTTCAATGGAATTTGCCGTACATCAACCCTTGAAAATTTATAGTGGTGGTCTTGGCTTTCTTGCAGGCTCTCACTTACGTAGTGCGTATGAATTAAGACAGAATCTTATTGGTATCGGTATCTTATGGAAATACGGTTATTACGACCAGGCACGTAACCAGGATCAAACATTGCAGGTTACCTGGATGGAAAAAATATATAGTTTCCTGGAAGATACAGGCATAAAATTTCAAATTACTATACATGATTCCCCGGTCTGGGTTAAGGCATATTATCTTAATCCAACTACGTTTAACAGTGCTCCATTGTTTTTATTGAGTACTGATTTACCTGAGAATGATTATGTGTCTCAAACTATCACGCATCGTTTATACGATGCCAATGTTGCAACAAAAGTTGCACAGTTTATTTTGTTAGGCGTAGGAGGAGCGAAGCTTGTAGATGAATTAGGATTTAACCCTGATCTTTATCACTTAAATGAAGCACATGGTATTCCTGCAGCTTTTTATCTGCTGAATAAATTTAAAAGTGTTGAAAAACTGAGACAACATCTTGTTTTTACGACACATACACCGGAAGAAGCAGGAAATGAAAAACATGATATTTATCTCTGTCATAAAATGAGTTTCTTCTGTGGTTTAACCATTGATGAAGTGCGGAAACTTACAGGTATTCATGATGATCAGTTCAATCATTCATTAGCGGCGTTGCGATTCGCAAAATTGGCAAATGGTGTATCAAAATTACATGGCGATGTATCAAGAGCAATGTGGAGTAAGTATGATAATATTTGTCCGATCATCTCTATAACAAATGCGCAAAACTGGTATTATTGGTCTGATAAACAGATGTACCGCGCAATGGAAGAAAACAATGACTGGGCATTTGACGACCGGAAAAAATATCTGAAGAAAAGAGCTTTCGATATTGTGGCCGATCAAACAGGAAAGTTGTTTAATGCTAATGTATTGACCATCGTTTGGGCAAGAAGATTTGCAGGTTATAAACGTGCCGATTTTCTTACACAGGATAAAGAGCGTTTTAATAAATTGATGCATAATACAGCATATCCTGTTCAGCTTATCTGGGCTGGAAAGCCTTATCCGCTGGATTATCCTGCTATCTCACAGTTCAATCATCTTGTACAGGTAAGCAAATCGTACAAAAATATGGCGGTGCTTATTGGTTATGAACTGGCCTTGAGTAAACGATTAAAACAAGGTGCGGATGTTTGGCTGAATAATCCACGTGTTCCAAGAGAAGCTTCCGGTACAAGTGGAATGACGGCGGCGATGAATGGCGCTGTAAACTTTTCAACCGATGACGGATGGATCCCGGAGTTTATTGATGATGGAAACAACGGTTTTGTGGTGCCAAAAGCAGATTACCTGCACATGAATGTTCACGAGCAGGATAATTATGACCTTGACCAGATATATGATATTCTCGAAAATACGATCATACCCATGTATTACGAGAATTATGATACCTGGCGCCAGATCATGAAAAATGGAATGCGTGATGTACGTTTCCAGTTTGACAGTAATCGTATGGCTGATCAGTATTACGAATTACTGTATAAATAAGATCAGGGAACGTTGATGTATTTATGTATCTGCAAACTCAATTCCCATTGAGGATTTGCCTTGATATAATTTACGATCAAAGGAGTAACTTCAGATGCTTTGCTCCATTCGGGCTGAAGATATAATTTGCACTGAGCAGAAACATCTTTCGCATATTTTTCAGCCCATTTAAAATCGTGTTTGTTATAAATGATCACCTTTAATTCATGGGCATACGGAACAACTTCCGGTAACGGCGCTTTGAATTTTTTCGGAGATAAACAGATCCAATCCCAAGTGCCGGTTATTGGATGAGAGCCTGATGTTTCAATATTTGTTTTAAAACCTGCGGAATGTAATTGTGAAGTAAGCTGGGTAAGATCATGCATCAATGGTTCGCCACCAGTTATTACGGCCAGGCGTCCCGGGCTTTTTGCCGCATCTGTCACGATCTTTTCAACAGGTATTAAAGGATGCGCGTTTTCATCCCAGCTTTCTTTTACATCACACCATACACAGCCAACATCGCAGCCTCCTAAACGAATAAAATAAGCCGCTTTACCCTGGTGAAATCCTTCGCCCTGTATTGTATAAAAAGCTTCCATAACCGGAAGCGAAACAGAAGTATCAACTAAAAACATCTTACAAAGGTAGAAGCTTAAATTTATCGTTTCCGTTAAGATTGTTGTTATGCCTCGGTTATAAGCTCTCTTAAAGAGAACAATTTCAGAATAAAATTGAATCAAAAAAATCCTTTTCTTTAGAAAGGATTTAGGTGAGGCTGTTTTGGTAAGCTTTGAGGGTATTTTTCAACAACCCTGCGATGGTCATTAATCCAACACCACCAGGAACAGGTGTAATTGCAGAGGTTACAGGTGCAACTTCATCAAATGCTACATCTCCTTTTATACGGTAACCTTTTTTTGCAGTGGCATCTTCCACTCTTGTTATGCCCACATCAATAACAACTGCCCCTTCTTTAACCATATCCGCTTTTACAAAACCTGGTTTCCCTAATGCTGCTACAATTATATCTCCCTGTAAGCAAAGCTCTTTCAGATTACTTGTATGTGAATGGCAAATGGTTACTGTGCAGTTACCATAGGGCAAGTTGCTGCTTAGTAAAATGCTCATCGGTCTGCCAACAATATTACTTCGGCCAATAACAACAGCATGTTTACCTTTTGTTTGAATATTGTAATGCTCCAGCATTAGCATAATGCCGTAGGGTGTGGCAGGTATAAAAGTAGGCAGCCCCTGAACAAGCCTGCCAATGCTTTCCGCGTGAAACCCATCCACGTCTTTTGCAGGACTAATGGATTCGATCACTTTTTGTTCGCTTATATGTTTAGGCAAAGGCAACTGAACAAGGATACCGTCAACGTTCTCGTTTTGGTTCAGTTCTTTTATCTTATCGAGTAAAACTATTTCTTCAATAGTATCTTCAAATTTTATAAGGGTAGATTCAAACCCAATTTCATTGCAGTTTTTCACCTTGCTCGCCACGTAGGTTTGACTAGCTCCATTTTCACCTACTAAAACTGCAGCTAAATGCGGAGGTCTTTTATTTGCAGCTTTAAGCTCATCTACTGTTTTTTTCAATTGAACTTTTATTGCTTCTGAAGCAATTTTTCCATCAAGTATTTGCATAGATTGCAAAAATAACAGTGATTTTTCACTCTTTTTTAGAAACTATATAATAGCGTAATAATGTTAATTTGTAGTTAAAGCAGCAACTTCTGTAAAAAAAAGTAAGCGGCAGTGTCTTTTTATAAGTTTTTGATTGATAAAAAGTTTTAGAATCTAATTCATTCTTGCTTTCCTTAAAGCATTCACCAGATACCATTAGCTTTCATTTCATAAGTATTCTTTAACAGTAAATTTGCCCTCTTTAATTGTTTTTTAAGGTATGCAGCCTTTTTCAAAAAGGGAATGTCCTTTGTAGTACAAGCTTCTTAAAATTTAATTAAAATTTATACTTTTCTTAAAACTTAGACACATGAGAAAAATTCTAACACTCTTTGCGGTGTTGCTATTAGGCATTAGCCTTGCCATCGCACAGCCCCGAGCAATTACCGGGAAAGTAACTGACAATAATGGTCAGCCGGTAGTGGGAGCTTCAATTCAGGTAAAAGGGAAAAATGTTGGGACGGCCGCAGCAAATGACGGTACATTCCAGATAAATGTAGAACCAGGTGATGTTTTGGTTATTTCCTCTGTAAATTTTGCATCAACTCAAGTGACTATTGAAAACCAAACCAATTTGGAAATCACGCTTACACCAACTGCCGGAACTATTGATGAAGTGGTAGTAACAGCATTGGGAATAAGGAGAAACCGCAATACATTGCCTTACGCTGCTCAACAAGTGACAAATGATGAGATCACAAAAACAAGAACTGAAAATTTTGCAAATGCCTTAACGGGAAAAGTAGCTGGATTACAGATCAAGCAAAACAATAACCTTGGGGGTTCTACCAATATTGTGCTGAGAGGAAATAAATCTATTACAGGCAACAACCAGGCATTGATAGTAGTTGATGGCGTACCTGTAAACAATTCTAACTATAATACTTCTGATCAAAGGCAAGGTTTTGAAGGATACGATTATGGTAATACAGGTGCAGATGTTAATCCTGATGACATCCAGTCCGTAAACGTATTAAAAGGTGCTGCTGCTACTGCCCTTTACGGAAGCAGGGCTTCAAACGGTGTAATTTTAATTACGACTAAAAAAGGTAGAAAAGGGCTCGGCATCAGCGTAAACCTGGGTGGCTCTATGGGAACAATGGATAAAAGCACCTGGATAAAATATCAGCATGAATACGGTTCCGGCTATTATGATCCAGACTATTATACTTATTCAGATCCTCCTTCTCCGGATTCTCATTTTTGGTATTTTGATGCCAATGGAGATGGTACGGACGATTTAGTTGTGCCTACCACCGAAGATGCTTCTTTTGGAGCTCGTTTCGATCCTAATTTAAATGTATATCAATGGGATGCTTTTGATCCAACTTCTCCCAATTATATGAAAGCAACACCATGGGTGGCTGCAGCAAATGATCCGACCACTTTCTTTGAAAACCCGCTTTCTTATAATACAAGCATTTTTGTGCAGGGTGGCGGCGATCGTGCCACTTTTAAATTAGGTTACACACACACGAACGATAAAGGAATTTTGCCGAATAGTGAACTTACTAAAAACCTTGTAAACCTGCAGGCTGATTATAAGATCACCGATAAATTAACTGCAACAGGAGCTATTAATTTTTCACAGGTTCTTGGAGTCGGAAGATATGGAAATGGATATGGTGATGTGAACCCCGCAGCAAGCTTTAGAGAATGGTGGGAAATGAATGTTGATGTTAAGGAGCTTAAAAATGCGTATTTCAGAAACAGGAAGAATGTGACCTGGAATATGTCTGGTCCCCCTGAAGATATTACTCCAATCTATTGGGATAATCCTTATTATGTTCGTTATGAAAATTATGAATCAGATTCAAGATATCGTTACATCTCTTATGTCACTTTAAATTATGCTGCTACAAAATGGCTTAATTTAATGGGACGAGTATCTCTCGATAATTATTCAGGAGGGTTGGAAGAAAGAACCGGCTTTGAATCAGTGAACATTCCGGGTTATGTAAGAACAGACCAACGATTTTTGGAAGTGAACTATGACTTCCTGGCAAATGTTGATAAAGACATAACAAATGACCTGAACTTTAAAGCTTTAGTAGGTGCAAATCTTCGCAGGGATAATTTTCAATCAATTTCTGCTTCTACCAATGGCGGTTTGATTGTTCCGGGTATTTATAGTCTTGCCAATTCTATCAATCCTATTGAAGCTCCGGTTGAAACCGCAGAGCTAACAGAAGTGGGAGGTGTTTTTGGTGGTATTACACTTACCTATAAGGACATGCTTATCTTGGATGCAACTGCCCGTCGTGATCAGTCTTCAACTCTTCCAAAAGGTAATAATGCTTATTTCTATCCTTCAGTTTCCGGGGGTTTTGTTTTTTCAAAATTAATGCCGGGTGCAACTTGGTTAAGTTTTGGAAAACTAAGATTGAATTATGCTGAAGTTGGTAGCGATGCTCCGTTTGATTATCTTATCAACTCTTATACACAGCCTACTCCTTTTAATGGTGTTCCGCTGTTCTCTGTTTCTTCTACAGAAAAAAATCCTGATCTCAAGCCTGAACGAACAAGGAGTTATGAGGGTGGTTTAGAAGTTTCTTTCCTCAAAAACAGGATCGGTTTGGATGCTACTTATTTCAAAACAAACACAATTGACCAGATCATCCCGGTTACCATTTCCGGTGCTACAGGTTATACTACTCAAATTGTTAACGCGGGTAATGTAGAAAATAAAGGTGTTGAACTTTCATTGAATCTTGTGCCTGTAAGAACAAAGAATTTCAATTGGGATTTGAATGTGAACTGGACAAAGATCAATAATAAGGTGCTGAGTTTGTATGGTGATACTAAAAACATTTTACTCGGTTCTTTCCAGGGTAATGTAACATTAAATGCTGTAGTTGGAGAACCTTTCGGTGTATTGAAAGGAACTGATTTTATTTATACCAATGGACAGCCAACAGTTGACGGTGATGGCTATTACATTCCTTCAGCATCAGCAAATGAAATAATAGGAAACATTACACCTGACTGGACAGGTGGTATTAATAATCGTTTTTCTTATGGTGATTTGTCTCTAAGCTTCCTGATAGACTTTAAACATGGTGGTGATGTATATTCTGTTGACCAATGGTACGGACAGGGTACTGGCCTTACAGCAAATACAGCAGGTTTGAATGACCTTGGCAATCCGAAAAGAGATGATCCTGCTAATGGCGGTGGTGTGCTTTTCCCCGGTGTTACCGAAGATGGAAAACCCAATAATATTCACGCATTGGTTACCGGCTTAAGAGGATATGGATATAATAGCTTCCCAAACAAAGGATATATCTATGATGCAAGCTATATTAAACTTAGAGAAGTTAATATAACCTATTCTTTGCCGCAAAAGTTATTCAGCCGAATTAATGCGATAAAAGGAGTTGATCTCTCTCTTTATGGAAGAAATCTTTGGATCATTCATAAAAACCTTCCTGATGCCGATCCTGAAGAAGGGCCAAGCTCAGGAAATATCCAGGGTGTTCAGGTCGGTAGTTATCCAACTTACCGGATTATGGGATTTAATATTAATGTGAAATTTTAAAACGCCTTATTATGAAAATCAAAATAAACAGATTAATTCCTTTCACCCTGCTTATTGTAACTCTTGGCGCTTGTACAAAGAATATGACTGACTTGAACGTCAATCCTAAAGCGCCGACGATAGTGCAGGGAGAAATGCTTTTTACAAATGCAGAGAAAGCATTTACTGACCTTATAACAACGCCTAATGTGAACAATGGAAATTTTGAATTGTTTGCTCAGTATTGGGCGGAAACTACTTATCCACAGGAAAGCCAGTATATTTTAAACCAGCGGGACAATGCGCTGAACTGGTGGAATGGACTATATCGTGATGTTATCCAGGATGCTAATCGAAGCATTATTCTAATGCGTCAGCAGGCTGCAGATCCCACCATATTAGAAGAAGATAAGGCTGCTTATGTGAATAAGATAGCCATAGCTAAGATATTCAGGGCGTATGCATTTTCTTTTTTGGTAAACACTTTCGGTGATGTTCCTTATACCGAAGCTTTGCAGGGTCGGGCCCTTACTTCACCAAAGTATGATAATCAGAAAGATGTTTACTATGCTGTTCTGGACACCATTAATGCTTCTATTGCGGAATTAAATCCTGATGCAGGAGGCTTTGAAACCGCGGATTTGATTTATAACGGCGATATTGAGGCATGGATAAAGTTTGCCAATTCAATCAAACTTAAATTGGGTATGATAATAGCCGATGTTGATCCTACAAGAGCAAAAACTGAAGTAGAATCTGCAACTCCTAACGTATTTACATCAAATAATGATAATGCACTGTTGCCTTATACAACAAGTCCGCCGAATGTAAATCCTATTTGGATAAATCTTGTACAGAGTAATCGTAACGACTTTGTAGCTGCCAACACTATTATAGATACCATGAATATTCATAATGATCCCCGCAGGCCTTATTATTTTACAGATTCAGCGGGATCAGGAAAATATGTGGGCGGAAAATATGGAAGTGGTAATTCATTTAAAAATTTCTCTCATCCAAGTGATAAAGTGGAGGCTCCGGATTTTCCCGGAATTATCATGGATTATGCTGAAGTAGAATTTTTACTTGCTGAAGGTGCAGCAAGAGGAATGAATGTTGGTGGAACGGCAGCAGAACATTATAAAAACGGTGTTGCTGCATCTATACAATGGTGGACGGAAGGTGCGGATGATGGTTCTGCTTACCTCGCTATGCCTGTTAATCAATTTGATGCTGCCAATTGGAAAAAAAGCATCGGTGTGCAGGCATGGATTAATTATTATACAAGGGGATTTGATGCATGGACGTCTATAAGAAGACTAGATTATCCTCAATTAAAAGCACCGCCGTCAGCAGTTTCAGAATTTCCTGTAAGAGTTACTTATCCTCCTACTGAAGAAAACCTCAATCCTCATTATAGCGAAGCAGCTTCTTCTATCGGTGGTGATGAAGTAACTACAAAACTATTTTGGGATGTACATTAATAAGTGCTGATAGATATACACGATAATAAAGAAGGTTGCTATCAAGGCAACCTTCTTTATTGTTGAATAAATTATTATCAAATTAATCTTCGATCAGACCACTTTCACCAAGTAATAATTCTTCTTTCCTTTTTGCACCAATAAATATTTGTTGTGCAGCAGCATTTGGGTATTGATAACAGCCTGAACATTCTCAACCTTTTTTCTGTTTATGCTTACTCCGCCGTTTTGCACCATTTTTCTTGCTTCGCCTTTACTTGGAAAAATATGGCTTTCTGCCAGGAAGGTAATGATGTCAATTCCTGATGTTACTTTATCTATCGGGAAATCATATTTTACAACACCTTCCATTTTCTCAAGATCTTCTTCGCTTAAACTTTCTGCCGGTGCATTTTGATTGCTGAATAATTTTTCTGTTGTTTCCAAAGCCTGTGCTAATCCTTCTTTTCCATGCACAAATTCCGTTACTTCTTTTGCCAGCTTTTTTTGCATTAATCGTTTCGATGCATCTTTTTCATGCTCTTCTGTCAAATGCTCAATTTCTTCTTTTGAAAGAAACGTAAATATCTTTATCCATTTCTTCGCATCTTCATCCGCTGCATTTAACCAGAACTGGTAAAATTGATAAGGCGATGTTTTTTCTGTATCCAGCCACACATTTCCTTTTTCCGTTTTACCGAATTTAGTGCCGTCTGTTTTCATCATCAATGGACAAGTAAACGCAAAAGCTTCACCACCGGCTTTTCGACGGATAAGTTCTGTGCCGGTTGTTATGTTACCCCATTGGTCACTTCCGCCCATTTGTAGTTTGCAATTATAATCGGTGTAAAGCCAGTAAAAATCATAGCCCTGTATTAACTGGTAGCTAAATTCAGTAAAACTGATGCCGTTTTCGCTTTCAATTCTTTTACGTACACTTTCTTTCGACATCATATAATTAACGGTGATGTACTTGCCTACATCGCGTATAAAAGAAAGGAAGCTAATGTTCTTAAACCAGTCATAATTATTCACCATTACAGCAGCGTTTGGTTTAGAGGCATCAAAATCCAGAAACTTCTCTAATTGCTTTCTTACTCCTGTTATGTTTTTTTGAAGTACTTCTTCACCCAATAAGTTTCTTTCTTCACTTTTGCCCGTTGGATCACCTACCATACCTGTTGCGCCGCCAACCAAAGCATAAGGTTTATGACCGGCACGCTGCAGGTGAACGAGCAAGATTATCGGCACTAAACTGCCTACATGTAAACTATCTGCCGTAGGGTCAAAACCGATATAACCAGAGGTCATTTCTTTGTTCAACTGTTCTTCGGTGCCGGGCATAATGTCCTGCACCAAACCACGCCACCGCAGTTCTTCTATTAAATTCATTAGAAAATTCTTTTTATTGTTTGATAATGCTGATGGAATCTATACTGGCAAAACCCACTGTGATTTACTTGCCATCAGTTTCATGTCAACCAAATTTTCGCAAATGTAACCACATGAATGTTTACGTGTTATAATAATTGTACATTTACACATACGCCTTTTAAATTATTTCTTAAATAAGTTTAATTGACAATTAATTTAATTAAAAGGCTTTTGTTTGAATTTTGTTAGTTCAAATCTTATGAATGACCAGGTACTTGTTTCTTCTTTTATCTCTTATAGGGATATGCACTTCTGTTTCTGCACAGAGCTACAGAAATGAATGGATTGATTATAATAAATCCTATTATAAATTCAAAATTGGCCCTTTTGGTGGTGATGCTGTTGGCGCACCCGTAAAAAATGGAATTGTGCGTATTCCGCAAAACACTTTAAGTGCCGCCGGTTTAGGTAATGTTCCCGTAGAGCAATTACAATTATGGCGTAACGGTGAAGAAGTGCCTGTTTATACATCGAAACAGAGCGGTGTTTTATCTCCGGGGGATTATATTGAGTTTTGGGGAGATATAAATGATGGTAAGCTGGACAAAGAAATGTATCGTAATACGGCATACCAGTTATCTGATTACTGGAGTCTTCATAGTGATAGTGGCTCTTATTTTTTAACGGTTAATCCATCCGGAAATAACAAACGCTTTACGCCGGTTGAAAATGATGTGAATAATGCATCTATTTCCGCTGAAAAAAATTTTATGTTCAGTGTTGGCCGTTATTATCGGGCAGATATTAATCCCGGTTACGCTGCTGTTACCACACAACGTTTGTATTCTTCTGCCTATGACAGGGGTGAAAGCTGGACAAGCCGTTCTGTACGACCGAATAATTGTGGGTGCAGCCAAAAACAAATGCCACAAAGTTTTCCAACTTTATATGCCGACATGAATGGCGGCGCTATGACTGTTAAAATAAACAGTGTAGGTAATGCTTTGAATCCTCGTAATGTTCAGGTTTACGTTAATAATGCGCCGGTGTATAAATACCAGATGGATTATTTCTCTGATGCCAAAGCTGTTATTAATGATTTGCCTGTAAGCATGGTTTCAGGTGATGCGGTACAGGTGATTGTTGAAAATCAAAGTCCTGTTTCAGATGATGAGTTTAAAGTTGTAAACTTTGAGTTGATCTACCCGCGTAAATTTAATTTTGGCGGAGCAACAAGTTTTATGTTTGATCTGCCTGCTTCTGATACAGGCCGCTATTTAAAAATCTATAACTTCAGCAGGGGAACTTCAACGCCGGTTTTATATGATCTTACAAATGGAACAAGGTATGTTGCAGATATGACGATCCCTGATACGCTTCGTTTTTTATTAAATTCATCTGCTTCAGATTATCATCTTGTATTAGCACGTAATGATGGATCAGCGGCTAAAAGCATAACAACTCTTCAAACACGTAATTTTATTGATTACAGTAAACCTGAAAACCAGGGAAATTATTTGATTATAAGTAATCCTCTTCTTTATGGCAGTGGCAATTATGTAGAGCAATACAGGCAATACAGAAGTTCTGCTGAAGGTGGAAGTTTTAATGCGACAGTGATAGATATTGATGAGATAACAGACCAATTTGCTTATGGCGTAAACAAACATCCTCTTTCCATTAAAAACTTTCTTCTTTATGCAAGAAATAATTTCAGTGATAAACCCAAAAATGTTTTCCTCATTGGTAAAGCGGTTGTGTACAGCTCTTATAAACTCAACGAAACAAACGCAACGGCAAATAAGATTAATCTTGTGCCAACGTGGGGCAATCCGGGTTCTGATAATTTCTTAACATCTGAAGACAGTTATAATCCTACACCATTAATTCCGATTGGCCGTTTATCTGCGGTGTCGCCAAAAGAAGTTGGAGATTATCTGGCAAAAATAAAAGAATACGAAGCAGAGCAACATGATGCATCGATCAATCCTGAGTCAAAAGAATGGATGAAAAATGTGTTGCATATTGTAGGTGCGAATGATGATAATTTAGGGCCTTTATTGGATAGTTTTACAAACAACTATACTAAAATAATCAGTGATACTTCCTTTGGTGGTTATGTTACAAAATTTAGTAAAGCTGCCGATCCGTCTGCTTATCCGCAGTCTGTTATTGATTTTAAAAGTATTTATGAAAAAGGAAGCTCGCTGGTAGAATATTTCGGCCACTCGTCATCTACAAGTCTCGATTTCAATCTTGATAATCCATCTTTTTATAATAATGAAGGAAAATATCCTGTGTTTATTGTAAACGGCTGTCTGGCAGGAAATATTTTTGATTATGATGGAAACCGTTTAAATACGCTCTCAACCGTATCAGAAAAGTTTGTGCTTGCCCCGCAAAGAGGCGCTATCGGTTATTTGTCAACAAGCAGTTATGGTATTGTTAGTTATCTTGATGCTTATACTGAAAATTTTTATAAAGCTATTTCGTCCACATCTTATGGAGAGGAATTTGGAAAGATAACACAAGATGGAATAAATCAAACTTTGGCAATAACGGGCTTGAACGATTTTTATGGAAGAATACACGCAGAGCAGTTCACTTTTCATGGTGATCCCGCTTTAAAGATGAACTCTTTTAATAAGCCTGACTTTTTAATTGAGCAGGATAAAATGAAAGTTATCCCTTCTTATGTTTCTGTTGCTGATGACTCTTTTTCTGTAAAGATCCATATTGCAAATGTGGGTAAAGCAACCTCTGATTCCGTGCTGTTGCATGTGTACAAGAAAAGAGAAAATATTTCAGATAATGAACTTGTTTACACGCAGCTTCTGCCTCCTGTAAAAAGCATGGATTCTGTTATCGTAACTCTTCCGATTGTTGCCAACAGGGATAAAGGAATTATTGTTATTACAGCCTCTATTGATGCGAATAATAAACTGGATGAGTTATACGAAAATAACAATACAGCTACAATAAACTTCCTTGTACACAAGGACGATATTCGTCCGGTTTTTCCATATAATTATGCTATCGTTAATGCAGATAGAATAAATCTTGTTGCTTCTACTGCAGATCCATTGGCAGACACACAGCAATATTTAATGGAGATAGACACAACAGCTTTATTCAATTCGCCTTTAAAAAACAGCATGTCTGTAGTTTCAAAGGGCGGTGTGATCTATTTTAATAATGTTTCCCTGCCGGTGAATAAACAGGTTTATTTCTGGCGTGTTTCACAGGCAGGAACAGATCATTGGAACGGTTTTTCCTTTACTTGTAATACGGAAGGCAGCAAAGGTTTTGAACAGGCAAGTTATTATCAGCATAAAGAATCCTCTTATAACCAGTTAGATCTCGATTCTTCCGGCACTTATAATTTCAGTAATAAACTTACTAATGTTTATATTGTTCATTCCATCTATCCAACAAGCGGTACGGAAGATAATGCTTTCAGTATCTCTTTAAACGGAAGCATGATAACGGCCAGCGCTTGTGTGGGTAGTTCGATCATCTTTAATGTATTTGATACCATTACCTTCAAACCTGAAGAAAATAAAACCAATCCTTTTGGCGCAGGTGCAGTATGTGATCCAACACGTAAATACAATTTTGAATTCAGCACTCAAACTCCAACGGCAAGAAGAAATGCAATGAACTTTTTAGATGCTGTTCCCAATGGAAAATATGTTATAGTAAGAAAGATTTACGACCAGGGAAATGCTGATTGGGCACCTACCGTTTGGGCAAAAGATACCGCTTTATTTGGTCGTAACAATTCGCTTTATCATCGGCTTAAAGAACAAGGAGTTGCAATAGATTCGTTTAAATATCCAAGAACTTTTGTTTTTGTTTTCCGGAAGAATGATTCTGCCCATTTTACCCCGGTTTCAGTTTTATCACAAGGTTTGTACGATCGAATAAATATGTCACTTAATATCGTAACCAAAGACACAGTAGGTTATATCACTTCACCCAAATTTGGTCCTGCAAAAGCATGGAATAAGATAAAATGGAATGGTTTTGTTACTGATAATTCGGCTAATGCAGCCGTAGATATATTGGGAGAAACAGTTGAAGGACAGGAAAACCTTTTGTACACACTCGACAGCACCCAAAAAGATTTTAATATCTCCGGTATCAATTCAACGCAATACCCTTTCTTAAAGCTGCGATTAAAAACAACAGATACACTGGCGAAGCCTTTTCAGCTGCAGCAGTGGTCAGCAGAATATCAGCCGGTAGCAGAAGGTGCTATTGCGCCAAATATTGGATTTAATATTCCTGATACTGTTTCATTCAACCATTTGACCGGTATTTCCTTCGATACTTTACAAGGTTATGTTGTATTTAAAAATGTAAGTGAAAGCAATTTAAAACCGCTGAAAGTGAAGATAGCTTTAGTTGATAGTATCAATAAATCCTACACTTTCGATATACCTGATACAAAAGCCTTAGCTGCCGGAGATACATTGAACATTTCGTTCCTTACAAACCTTACATCGTTGCCTGAAGGAAAATACAATTTGCTGCTCCAGGTAAATTCAGATAATGCGCAATTGGAACAATATAGCTTCAATAACAATTTGTATAAATACGTATATGTTCAGCGACAAACTTCTACACTGCCTGTACGTTTATTAAGTTTTATGGCAAAACAGGTTGATAATACAGTTAAGACCGAATGGATGGTTGCAACAGAAATTAATTTGCATCATTACACCATTGAGCACAGTACAAATGGAAGAGATTTTTCCCAAATAGGTTTGATATATACAAAAAGCAACAATGCGATTAACCAAACATATAACTGCGTTGATATTGATCCTTTAGTTGGCAAAAATTATTATCGTTTGAAAATGACGGATAACGATGGCTCTTATACTTATTCGCCTGTGCGTCTTGTTAATTTTGCAAATACAAAAGTGAGTGTGTTTCCAAATCCTTTCCTTAAAGAGTTGAAGATCGTAGTTAATAAGCCTGATGGAGGTGTTAATACAGTTTGTATTTCCAGTGTTAACGGCGAGCAGTTGCTGTATCAAAGTTTCAGCGGAGCAATAACGGTAGATGCTTCTAAATTTCCTGCTGCAAATTACCTGGTAAAAGTAGATGATGGCTCAAGAACACAAACTTTTATCGTTCAAAAAGCAAAGTAGAGCGAACGGGCTGCGAACAATCAAGGTCGAAGCTTTTTTTAATCCAGGGTGAGGAGCGATGAAGATTTTTAAAAGGAAAATATAACCAGAGTTCGGAATGCTAAGGGCATTTTCGAACTCCGGTCATTTTATTAATCCAGTAAACCTGCCAATGCAATAAGTTCTTTTTGTTTATACACTTTATTGGGTGTTTCAAAACATTTAGCTAACTCTTCGATCAGCATTTGAATAATTCTTTTGTTGCTAAGCGGCTTGAAATAAAAAGCGGTTGGGGGAACGCTGATTCTTTTAAAATAATTCTCAACATCTTTGTGACTAAACGGTTGTCCTGTTGAGGCATCTACATAAAACTGTATTTTATCTTTTGCTGAACCTTCATAAGAAGATGGATCAAATTCGGGACTGAAATAAGCCAACACAAATTGCTTGGGAATATTAACCGCCCTAACCGGAATATCAAGTAACTCCGCTAATACGAGATATAAAATTCCATTTGATAAAGCATTGCCTTTTTTTGTTTGCAACACTTTATGAATAAAGAAATCATCCGGGTTGTTGTACCCGATTTCTACGCCTCTTAAATTGTAATAATTATAAATAATGCTTGTGATGACATTGGCCTGTTCCAGCGGTGTAAGAAAACTGTTTAGTTCAAGCCAAACGTTTCGCCGAATTTTTTCGATCTCTTGTAAAACAGGTGTTGTTTGTAAATCCGGGTATTGAAATTTGGCAATAAGCAATGCGCCAAAAAGCAGGTCGTGATAAGCACTGTTACTCCAATCTCTTAAATCGCTTACGAGATCGGTATAATGAAGATTATGAATGATACGTTCTATCCTTTCCTGCACTTCTTCATGGGTGGTGTTCTCCCAAAGGTTTTCAAGATTAGGAATAATGCCTTTACCATAGTGAACGATCCTTTCCGAAACCGTTGAAAACACTTCTTCATCGGGATCATCAATCAAAGTAAACAAAGCTGATATTTCACGGTTTTCCTGCATAGATTAAAGCTGATACAAACTAAGTAGAAAATACAATATTTTACAACATAAATTATTCAGCGCTGTGAATTACTTGGTGAACGTTAAAAAGAAATAAATGTTATTAATTTCAGTTTGACACAGCATTCTTTATTACAATCATCCTGATAAGCAAGAAAAAAAGACATTAGCTTTTGCTGAATAACGCTTCTCAAAAAGCTTTCTTCATAAATGAAAAAGAGCAGGTTTGTTATCACCTGCTCTTAAACTCAATCTTTATAAAAATACTATTTTTTGTTCTGTGGTTTTTGTTTTACGTCCTGCATCTTCTTTTGTGCTTCCAGCATTTGCTGGTAACGTTCCTGGAATTTGCTTTTTGTTTTTGGCGCTTTACGTTTGGCTTCTATTTGTGCCAATATTTTATTATGATCGATAATGTAATTCTGTATCACGAACTGGATGATAAGTGTGATAAAGTTTGATACAGTATAATACCATGTTAGCGCCGCAGGCAAACGATTGAATACGAATAACAGCAC
>JAEZRL010000039.1 GCA_023440945.1 Bacteroidota bacterium | reverse complement strand
AATGAATCATCTTTTTTGTTGATCATTTTTCACAGGAACGGGAACAAGTGTTGGCTTTTTTCCACCCAATAAAACAGATAAAATTTCTCTCAGGCTCATAGTTTTTATTTAAGTTCAAAATTCATTTTATCGCATCTCATTAAAGAATCAGTAAGATAAGGATGAATTTTGATATAACTTGTTAAAAAGACAATTAAACCGTTTTTCCTGCTACAGTTCTTCATTTTCTTTACTTGCTGCAGATAAAAGTCTTTCTTCTATCACTTGTTTAAATGCACTTTTTGGAATGGCACCTCTTTGCATCATTGGCGCTCCTTCCGCAGGAATAAAAAGCAAGGTTGGAATACTTTGAATGCGAAATAAAGAAGAAAGTTCAACTTCTTTATCCGTATCTACTTTATAAATACTCAATCGTCCTTTATATTCATCTGAAAGTTCTTCCAAAACAGGGGCTATAGATTTACAGGGCCCACACCAATCGGCATAAAAATCAATGATAGCAGGCAATTCACCTTTGTACTTCCAGTCCTGTTCTTGCTCGTAATCAAAAACTTTATCAATAAAATCTTGTTTTGTTATGTGTTCTGTTGCCATAAAATAATTTTGAAGATGAAGCAATGTAAGAATGATTGATCTAAAAACAGAAACTTAAATTCTTATTTTATCTTTTTCATTCCAATCAATAAACAACCCGCAATAATGCCGGTTATCAGCGTTGTTTTTAGAAATTTTTGTTGATTTGAAGGTGGTAAATTCCATCCGCCATAAATACTTGTTCCATATTCGACAGGTTCAAAAACATTGCCATTTGTAGCAGGTGATGATTCTGCGGTTTTGAAATAAGCATTCATAACTTTTGCAGTAACAAAGCGGGAAAAGCCGGGAAAAAACGTATGCGCTGCCCGAAGAAAATAAGCAGGAAGCCCTATCGTTTTTGATTTTTGTGGACATTGTACGATGGCTATAATCGCCTTTGCAACTTTTTGCGGATCACAAACAGGTGGTGCAGGCTTTAAATAACGGCCAGTATAATTGGCTGCATGTTGTATACCTGGCGTATCTAAAAATGCAGGAAACAAATCGCAAACACGGATATTTGGCCATGGAAGCAGTTCGCCTCTTAAAGCTTCTGAAAAACCCCTCAAGCCAAATTTACTGGCAGAATATCCAACAGCATAAGGCGTAGGGAACCATCCTCCTACTGAAATATTATTGATTAGCAAGCCATAACCCTGTACTTTAAAATAAGGCAATACGGCATGTGCGCCGTGTATATAACCGCAAAGATTTGTATTGATAACATGGTCATGAACTTCAACTGGTGTTTCATCAAAAGGCCCGGCAGCAAGAACACCGGCATTGTTTATCCACACATCAATGCTCCCACCAAAATTATTTGCTATGTTGGCAAGCTGTGAAACTTCCGCAGCATCTGTAACATCGGTAGTAACAGCAATAGCAACCGAGCCCATTTGCTTGCATTCTGCTTCTACTTGATTTAAAGCATGAGCGTTTCTCGCTGCTAATACAATTTTAGTTTTATGCTTTGCAAATGCTATTGCTATTGCCCGGCCTACACCACTTGAAGCACCGGTTATAACAATTGTTTTTCCTTCCAGTTTTTTTATGCTTTTCATCTGAAAATTTTTGATTGTTTTTAGCTCGGTGTAACCTTACACCTCATTTCTGTATATATTATAGATTTTATTATACTTGGTTTCATGCCACCTTTTAGAATTTGACTCTGAAATAAATGTGCCGAATATCCTTAAAACAAAAAAGCCCGTCGAGCGAACCGACAGGCTTAAAGCAAGCAACCTTTATCCCTTAACTATTTCGATGCCTCACGGGCAATTATAATTTTTTGTATTTCAGAAGTGCCTTCGCCAATAGTACATAGCTTAGCATCACGATAATATTTTTCTACAGGAAAATCTTTTGTGTAACCATATCCACCATACACCTGCACCGCTTCATTTGCAATTTTTACCGCCACTTCACTCGCATAATATTTTGCCATCGCTGCCTGTTTCGTAACCTTTTGTCCTTTGCTTTTTAAATCGCAGGCTTCAAGCGTTAACAGGTCAGCCGCGCTTATTTCAGTAGCCATATCAGCTAACTTAAAACTTATCCCCTGGAAATTTGCAATCGGCTGATCAAACTGATGTCTTTCTTTTGAATAAGCAATTGCAGCTTCGCAGGCACCTTTTGCTATTCCCAATGATAAAGAGGCAATAGAAATTCTTCCTCCATCCAAAACCTGCATCGCCTGGTGAAATCCTGCACCAACATCCCCCAAACGGTTTACATCAGGTACTTCACAACTATCAAAGATCATTTCTGCCGTCTCGCTGGCACGCATCCCTAACTTATTCTCTTTTTTCCCGGCATTAAAACCTTTTGTTCCTCTTTCTATTATAAAAGCCGTGCTGTTATTCTTTGTACGTGGTTCTCCGGTTCTTGTTATCACAACAGCAACATCAGAAGAGATGCCATGCGTTATCCAGCTTTTTGTTCCGTTTATAGTCCAGTGATCTCCATTTTTTTCTGCTACACATTTCATATTACCTGCATCGCTGCCGGTGTTAGGTTCTGTTAATCCCCAGGCGCCAAGCCATTCCCCGGTTGCAAGTTTTGGTAAATATTTCTGCTTCTGCTCTTCATTACCAAATGTTAGAATATGATTGATGCAAAGTGAATTATGTGCTGCCACACTTAAACCGATAGCTCCGCAAACCTTTGCAATTTCTTCTATGATTACCTTGTATTCAAAATAACTTAAACCCGCTCCGCCATATTCTTCAGGCACTAAAACACCCATCATTCCAAGCTTACCTAATTCTTTAAAAACCTCTGTGGGGAACTGTTGTTTTTCATCCCAAATATTTACAAATGGTTTTATATGCTGTTGAGCGAAATCTCTTACTACCTGTCTTACCTGTTGTGTTAACTCCCTCTCCAGAAAATCCATACTAACATTTGTTAGTGTGCAAATATATAATTCTCTTATTAAAAAGAAATTAAAATTTGAACTTTTTCGGTGAATACAATTTCCAGCTTATCAATATAAAAATTTTGCTCATTTTGCATCTATGAAAGCACTTTTGTTGATAGATATTCAGAACGATTTTTTACCCGGTGGCGCATTGGCTGTTCCTGGTGGCGATGCCATTATTCCGCTTTGCAATACTCTGCAAGAACAGTTCGATCTTGTTGTGGCCACGCAAGACTGGCATCCCCGGAACCATAAAAGTTTTGCCTCCAATCATGCAAGCAAAAACATTTTTGATGTTATTGAACTCGACGGATTGCAACAGGTTTTATGGCCAAACCACTGTGTGCAGGGAACAGAAGGGGCTGCATTTGCCGAAGCATTAAATATGAACCGTGTTGAAGCCATTTTTCGCAAAGGCATGAGTACAGAGATAGACAGCTACAGTGGATTTTTCGATAACGGTCATAAAAAATCAACCGGTCTTGCAGATTATTTCAAAGGCATGAATGTAGAGGATGTTTATATCGCCGGACTTGCAGGAGATTACTGCGTTTGTTACACAGCAAAAGATGCATTGGCGCTGCATTTTAAAACATTTATTATCGAAGATGCAACACGGCCTATAGATAAAGAAGGTTTTGAAAAGGCAAAAGAAGAGGTTTTAGTTAAAGGCGGTAAAATAATTAACAGCAAAGATGTTTTATAAATTTCAATTCAGATTTTGCCGGAGTTTATTTCTATGAACCAAACTTTTGTATTTCAATTTAACTTTCGTTGCGTCGCACTCTTGTACTAAATGATTCGTGGCATCAAGATGCTCGTTTTTATTGTTTTACAGTCATGAATCGTATTTTGCATCTTCCAAAAATTTTGCAGCAAAACATGAAGTATTACATTATTGCAGGAGAAGCAAGTGGCGATCTGCATGGCAGTAATTTGATGAAAGAATTGAATAAACTTGATGCAGATGCAAACATTCGTTTCTGGGGTGGCGACCTTATGCAGTCAGCAGGCGGAACATTGGTAAAGCATTATAAAGATCTTGCTTTTATGGGCTTTACCGAAGTGTTGATGAACCTGCGAACCATCT
>JAEZRL010000001.1 GCA_023440945.1 Bacteroidota bacterium | reverse complement strand
TTATGTATCAACCGGTGGCGGTGCAATGCTGGAATATTTTGAAGGAACAGAGTTGCCGGGAATCGCTGCGATAAAAGAGTAATTCTTTTCTCTAAAAAAAGAGGCTTTCTTAAAATAGCGAGCCTCTTTTTTTATTTTCATAAGAGGTGATATGTACAATTGAAGTGATAAATAAGTTGATTGCGCAACAATTGTAAGTATTATACTTATTGTTTTTTTGTTTTACGAACCTTGTTCAATTTCAATGGTTGCGTTCTCTTGATTGTTCACTTCCAAAAAGATTTGGAACGTTCTGTTCCTTATTCAAAAAAAATTCTTATGCATTTGCCAGTGCTCGGTCTAAATGTACATATCCACCATCTACATGAATTAATTGTCCTGTAGTATGACTTGATTTTGGTGATAATAAAAATGCTGTGGTGTTTGCTATTTCTTCAGCAGTTGTCATCCTGTTTTCAAGCGGAATTTTCGATTCTATCTCTTTAAGTTTCTTCTCGGGATCGGGTAGGGTTTTTATCCAGGACTCATATAATGGCGTCCAGCATTCCGCAACGATAATTGTATTCACACGAATACTATATTTCAATAATTCTACCGCCCATTCACGGGTTAAAGCATTTCGTCCGCCATTGGATGCAGCATAAGCAGAAGTGCCTCCCTGGCCTGTTTCTGCCGTTTTGGAGGAGATGTTTACAATAGCACCTTTTGATTGTTTCAAAGCAGGCAAAGCATGATGCGCCATCAGATAATAATGTACAACATTTTTATGCAGTGAGGCAATAAATGCTTCATAGTTTCCATGCTCAAGGCCAACACCATCATTTACACCCGCATTGTTTACAAGACCTTCAATTCTTCCAAATTTTTCCAGTGTTTGTTTTACTGCTTTTTCGCATTCCTCCGGCTTTGTTAATTCAGCAACGATTTGAAAACCTTTGCCACCATTAGCTGTTATTTCGTTTAATGTTTTATTGTTATCCTGTTCGTTTCTTCCAACAATAACCGGTATTGCGCCTTCGGCAGAAAGCACTTTTACAATTCCTTCGCCAATTCCTTTGGCGCCGCCTGTTACAATAATGACTTTGTTTTGAAGTTGCAGATCCATGAGATGGTTTATAAATGATAAAATAATATAGTGTTGTTGGTGAAAAACTTTTGTTGTTCATCAGCAGAAAAAGAAGAGAAATATTGTTTAGTGATATTCAGCACGTCAGCATAAGAAGCCGCACATAAACACACCGGCCAATCTGAACCATACATAACACGATTGATGCCGAAAGCATTAACAACTACATCAAGATAAGGCGTAAAATCTTCGTGTCTCCAATTCTTCCAATCTGCTTCGGTTACCATGCCCGATAATTTGCAACAAACATTTTCATGCATAGCTACTGCTTCTATTTGTTTCTTCCACTCACTAATTTTTTTGTCTTTGATATAGGGCTTTGCAAGATGATCAATTGCAAATTTCTGTTCAGGAAATTCAGCAACAAAGGCCGGAACATATTGCAACTGATCGGGAAATATCAGGATATCATATGTGTAATTGTATTTGTTCAGTAAACCTATTCCTCTTTTAAAGTGTGGCTTTAACATCAACGCTCTGTCTTCTTCTCCCTGCAATACATGCCTGAAGCCTTTCATCTTCTCAAACTGTTGATAATATTCCAAACGTTCTTCTGCATTTTCTGCCTGCAGATCAATCCAGCCAACAAGGCCTTTGATAAAATCATTTCTGTTTGCATTGTTCAACTGAAATTCATTTTCTTTTTCAGATTGATCAGACTGAACAATAACTGTTCCTGCAACACCATTTTCTTTCAATATAGGTTCAAGATCGCGGGGCATAAAATCTCTTTGGATAACTTTCATTTCTTCTGTTATCCAGTTATCCCGAACAGGATCAAATTGCCAGAAATGCTGATGTGCATCTATAATGCCACTTTCAGCCCCTTGCATGGCATCCCGCAGAAAAGGGGAGTGATGATCCTTACTTTCAAGAAAAGAATGACTCATTGGAATATAAATGTTTACGCGTAGTTCACAACATGTTGTTTGGAAGTGCCAAGGCCATCAATGCCTAATTCTACAACGTCACCGGGTTGTAAATATACTTGCGGATTCATTCCCAAGCCTACACCTGCGGGTGTGCCGGTTGAAATAATATCGCCGGGCAATAAAGTCATAAACTGACTTGTGTAAGAAATGAGAAAAGGTATTTTGAAAATGAAGTTTTTTGTGTTACCATCCTGCATTAATTTATCGTTCACCTTTAACCATAAACGCAGATCGTTTACGTTTTGCATCTCATCTGTTGTTGCGAGGAAAGGACCCACAGGTGCAAATGTATCACAGCCTTTTCCTTTATCCCAGGTGCCGTTTCTTTCTATTTGAAATTCCCTTTCAGACACATCATTGTGCAAACAATAACCCGCAACATATTGCATTGCTTCTTCTTCCGTTACGTAACTTGCTTTCTTACCAATAACCACAGCAAGTTCTACTTCCCAGTCTGTTTTTTTTGAATTTTTTGGAATGATAATATTGTCGTTGGGACCACATAAAGCTGTTGTAGCTTTTAAAAAGATAACAGGTTCCGGTGGAGCAGATGCACCTGTTTCTTCTGCATGATCAGCATAATTTAAACCAATACAAACAATTTTTGAAGGACGAGCAACCGGGCTTCCAAGTCTTGTATCCGAAGGAATTTTTGGCAGTTCTTGTTTATTGTTATTGATATACTCCTGTAATTTTTGCAAACCATTGTTTTCAAAAAAAGCTTCGTTGTAATCTTCCCCAAAAGCAGATGTATCATACATTTCATTGTTGATAATGACACCTGTTTTCTCTTTGTTTGGTGTTCCCCAGCGAATTAATTTCATAAGTTTCTTGTTTTATAATTATGTATTACAGGAAGGATTTATCTGTTTTATTGTTTGCTGTTCATTAAATTCTTTATACGCTTCTTTACAATATTCAATCATTTTATTCACTTATTCAACTCATTGTTCAGATATTACTTCAGGTGCTCCTGCTAATTTTATCGTTATTTCTTTCCATCCTTTCGCCCAATCACCTTCTGAAACAATTTTACCTTCTTCTATCAATTTTCTCAATCGCCAAACCAGAAATACATCACCTGTTCTCACTTTTGATTTTGTAAAAAGCGTTTGCAAAAGTTTTGGCAGTTTTTGTGGTTCGTTGGTGATAATATTCAGCAAATCTTTATCATAATAACTTTCTTCCTTACTAACGATCTTTTTGCCACCTTCAAGAATGCGTACCATTGCATTTTCGTTGCATAATCTCTTCCATTCATCCGGGTCAACTTCAAACTCACTTAATGTTATTGGTCTTGCCAAACGTTTTGCTTTTAAAAATTCTTTCGGCTGAATTTCAAATAAATTAGCAGGGTAGAATATGCCGCCTTTTTCATTAATAAAGGGAAGATTATTCAAATATAAAATGTGTATTCTGCCCTGGTAGTTTTTTAACTGGCTCATCAACCAGTAATAACCGCAAACATCGTGGGCATTTTGTCCCATCCATAACCAAACCTGTAATTCTCCATCTTCGTCCAACTGTTTTGTAAGAGTATGGACAGTCATCTTATCATCAACAATGTTCAACGATTCTGTATATGGGGAAAATTCTAGTACTTCTTTCCACCAGTCTCTTCTTTGCTGGTAACCTTCCGTCTCATAAATGTTTGAAACAGGACCTACTGCAAAATCATCCTTTATTTGTATAATCTCGCCTTGCAGGTTTTCATCTAATTCAATTGCTTTTTGTAAAACTTCTATGTCGGCTTGTTGAAAAACGATATGGATCATTGCTCAATGTTGGTTTATAAGTACAAGTGTGCGACGCAACAGAAGTATAATGTAAGTACTGTTGCCGGTTACATAAAAATTCTCCCATTACTCTTCCACGATATCCAACTCCACCTTCAGGTTATTAATGATAAATTCCTGTCTTTCCATTGTGTTCTTGCCCATAAAATATTCAAGGAGGTTTTGTATATGATCGCCCTGCTCAAGTATTACCGGTTGTAAACGCATATCCTCACCAATAAATTTTCCAAACTCTTCCGGAGAGATTTCACCTAAACCTTTAAAGCGTGTTATCTCGGGCTTACTGCCCAATTTTTTTATCGCCGCATTCTTTTCACTTTCATCATAACAATAAATTGTTTCCTGTTTATTGCGCACACGGAACAAAGGCGTTTCTAAAATAAATACATGCTCTTTTTTTACAAGATCAGGAAAGAACTGCAGAAAGAAAGTCATCAGCAATAAACGTATGTGCATGCCATCCACGTCTGCATCAGTTGCAATAACAATGTTGCTGTAACGCAAACCATCCAAACCATCTTCGATGTTCAATGCATGTTGCAGCAGGTTAAATTCTTCATTTTCATATACTACTTTCTTTGTTAAACCATAACAATTCAATGGCTTTCCACGTAAACTAAAAACGGCTTGCGTATCTACATTTCTTGACTTAGTTATGCTTCCACTTGCGCTGTCGCCTTCTGTTATAAAAATGGTTGTTTTGTTTTGCAGTTCTATAAATTCACCTTTGTTTTTTGTTGGCGGTTCATCATTAAAATGTACGCGGCAATCTCTTAATTTTTTGTTGTGCAGATTTGCTTTTTTAGCTCTTTCATTTGCCAGTTTTTTTATGCCTGCCAGTTCTTTTCTTTCACGTTCACTTTGCTCAATTCTTTTCTTTAAAGCCTCTGCTGTTTGTGAATTTCGATGAAGATAATTATCCAGTTCTCTTGCAAAAAAATCACTTACAAAATTGCGCATGCTTGGACCACCTTCATACACGTACTGGCTTCCTAATTTTGTTTTGGTCTGACTTTCAAACACCGGCTCCTGCACCCTTACAGCAACAGCAGCAACAATGCTTTGACGAATATCAGCCGCATCATAATCTTTCTTAAAAAACTCTCTTATTGTTTTCACAAACGCTTCCCTGAATGCCGCCTGGTGTGTACCGCCCTGCGTAGTGTATTGTCCATTCACAAATGAAAATATATCTTCACCATAATCGTTGTTATGCGTTATCGCAACTTCAATATCTTCTCCTTTTAAATGAATGATAGGGTAACGCAATTCATCTTCATTTGTTTTGCGTTTAAGCAGGTCAAGCAAACCGTTGCGACTTACATAACGCTTGCCATTAAAAGTAATAACAAGGCCTGCGTTCAGATAACAATAATTCCAGAGAAGATTATCTAAATACTCATGTATAAAATGAAAGTTTTTGAACACCGAATCATCCGGAATAAACGTTACAATAGTCCCGTTATCTTCCGAAGTTTTTCCTTCTCTGTGTTCTTTTATCAACACACCTTTTTCAAATTCAGCAACTTTATTTCTTCCTTCGCGAACACTCTCTACTTTAAAATAATGGCTTAATGCATTCACCGCTTTTGTACCCACACCATTTAAACCAACACTCTTCTGAAACGCTTTACTATCGTACTTTGCGCCGGTATTTATCTTGCTTACAACATCTACTACTTTACCCAAAGGAATACCACGGCCATAATCACGGATGGTTACGGTTTTACCTTCGATGGTTATGTCAATTTGCTTTCCATAACCCATCATGTGTTCATCAATACAGTTGTCAATTACTTCTTTTATCAGCACGTAAATACCATCATCCGGTGCAGAGCCATCGCCCAATTTGCCAATGTACATACCAGGCCGCAAACGGATATGTTCACGCCAGTCAAGACTCCTAATACTTTCTTCTGTGTAGTCAAAAATTTGTTTTGTATCAGCCATAATATATTAAGTCAAAAGTCAAAGGTAAAAAGTCAAAAAGTAGCGAAGCTTTTCTTTTTAATTTATAAACCATCAGATCAACTAACTTATCGTCCCTTGTGTCACCTTACTTATACATCCTGTCCTTTATTCATCTACAGGTTCAACTTTATAAACGCTGTTCGTTTCGCATTTTTGCAAAGTAATTCAACAGCAGTCACAACACAAATTGAACATGCAAAAATAACGTTTGCTAAAGTATTTGGTAATGGATGTTATAAACAAAGCACTGCTTAATGTGGAAAAAAATTGTTTAAGCACTTGTCTAAGATGCAATGTGAATAATGCTTTAAGCAGATTTTATTTGGAAGATATTTATATCTGAATTTTTTTTGAAAGATGCTAACTGTAGAAATTATAGCGCAGATAATTCATCCAGTTTTATCTGAATAGTTTGTTTATCTGTTTTTGTTTTCGCCAATTCCAACGCTTTTTGCAAATGCAATTTTGCGCGTTCGTTATTAAAGCCCATATATAATTCACCAAGCAAAGTATAGTAATAATGATTGTTTATAAGATGAAGTTTTTCTGCTTGCTCAATGGCTTCTAATTTGCCATTAGCTTTGGAAAGTGCATACGTTCGGTTTAGTGCAGCAACGGGTGAATATTCTATTTGCAACAACTGGTTATAAAGCTGTAAAATGTTTTCCCATTTTTCTTTTGTATCAGCTTTAATCGTATGCCAGTAAGCAATTCCTGCTTCAAGATGATATTTAGAAAGCCTGTTTCCCTGGGAAGCTTTATGCAAATAATACATTCCTTTATTGATCAGTTTTCTGTCCCATAAATTTTCATCCTGGTCATTGTATAAAATCATCGTACCATTCTCATCTGTTCTTGCTTTAAACCGCGATGCATGAAAGCACATCAACGAAAGCAATGCATTTGCTTCAGGTAAATTTGTCGCTTCATTTTCAATCAATAAAAAAGTTAAACGCATGGCTTCGAAACAAAGATCTGCGCGAAGCATGGCGTCATTACTTTCAGAAAAATAACCTTCATTAAAAAGCAGGTAAAGCGTTATTAACACTGTTTGCAAACGTTCATTTGTTTTTTCGACGGAGGGCATTTGCACCTGTACATTCTCTTGCCGCAATTTTTCTTTCGCACGGTATAATCTTTTGCTGATGTTTTCTTTATTAGTTAAAAAGGCATTTGCAATTTCATCAATGCCAAATCCGCAAAGAATGCGTAATGCCAAACCTATCTGCGCTTCTGTTGGAATGGATGGATGACAAATGGCAAATAACATTTGCAACTGACTATCTGTTATATTTTTTTCTGAAAGATCGATTTCAATCTCTTCATTTACAGACGTTGTTTCTTTCATCTCTGGCACAATCTTTTTTAAAAAAATATTCTGGCGTTGTAAATGATTTTTTGCTTTGTTCTTCGCAACAGCATATAGCCATGCAACAGGGTTTTCAGGAATACCTTTATAAGTCCATGTTTCCAATGCTGATAAAAATGTTTCGCTTGCAATGTCTTCCGCAAGTTCTATGTGTTCAATACCAAAAAGTTTACATAATACAGAAGTTATTTTTCTAAACTCTGTTCTAAATAAATGTGGTATTAATTCCTGTTGAGTCATGTAAGAAAAAAAGCTCTATGCATAAACATAAAACTTTTTCATTTTGTTTAATAATACACTTATAACTGGCTAACTTCTCTTACTTCAACGCTACCGCCGCAAGTATTGGACACGCTTTTGCAATTTCAACTGCATCTTAATACGACGCAGATTTAATAACAGAATAACCACCGATAGATTCTTTTATTTCTGTGTAGTGATACAACAGGCGATCCCATAAAAAACTTTAGCCTGTTACAAAAAATAAATAATTTAAACAGCTTCTTAATGTGTGCCATCTTTTTTAGCTATCTTTCTTACCTCCACACTGTTGAGGTCGCCTTGCAAAACAGGAGCACCTTTTGCAAACTCAACTGCTTCATCAAAAGATTCTGCTTTTACGATAATAAAACCGCCAATGGTTTCTTTGATATCGCCAAAAGGTCCATTGGTTACAACACCTTTATGCCATACTACTTTTGCGCCATCAAAAGGCAAGCCGGTACCGTTTACAAATTTATTTTGTGCGGCGATGTTACCTATCCAATCCATTGTCTGCTTCATCCAGATTTGCATCTGTTCAGGTGAGGCGATTTTTTGCCCGTCTTGATGCCTGAAAATTAAAATGTACTCATCCATTTTGTTTCGTTTAATTGTTATTAATTTGGTTTCTGCAAACAATAACAAACAGGTGTTTTGTAAATGGACAAGTTAGAAAATATTTTTTTTAAAATTTTTTCATGGCTGTTTACTTGTTATTTAAATTCTTATAAGAATAAACGCTTCCATTAGGTAATTGGATAGAAAGAGAATATCTGTTGACCGCTTTTGCAAATATTTTATTATCGAGGTTTTCAATATGAATGCAATTGTTCATGTTAAATAATTGAACTCACTGTACCCACTTACGGTTTCAACATTAGTAACAATACCTGATTGTAGAGTAAGTGAGCGCAGAATATCTGCTTCGCCTAAAACAAGCGGTGTTCTTTTTAATTATGCTGGATTAGATAAGATTGCAGCAATTCGATCATTTTTTCATTTTCCTGTATAATCGCATGGTCTAAAGGACTTTTTCCCCGAACATCGCTTGCATTTACATCAGCCCCTTTTTCCAAAAGCATTTTTGCAATTTCAAGATGACCAAATGTTGCTGCAAAAGTTAAGGCAGTAGCGCCTTGGTTATTTCTTTGATTAATATCTGCACCAGCTTCAATTAGTTTTTCTGCAAGTTCCTTATAACCTTTAAAACAAACACCCATCAAAGCTGTATTGCCTGCATTTTCGTCCCGTGTTTCTGCTCTTGCTCCTTTATTCAATAAAAAATCTGCCACTTCAACCTCGTTGTTGTAAACAGCAATTATCAGAGGCGTAAAACCTCTTGTATCTTTTATATGAATAATTTCCGGATTTGCTTCGTATAATCGTTCCACTGTTTCCTTATCACCTCTGCGGCATGCTTCAAAAAAATCTGTATATAGTGTTTCCATTGCAGTATTATTAATATAGCAAAAATAAATTCAGTTTTGATAACTGCTCTTTTTAAAGATATAACCCGCAATAAAAAATAAAACAACGTACTTATCTTGCTGATAACAGGCTAATTTTTAAAGCGCATCATCAGCAAATTAAAAAGAGAACAAAAGAATAATATCTAGTACTGGCGATAAAGATTATACAATATTTTCTGATCTGCTTCATTCAGTACTCTTGAAGTATCTTGTTCAAAATGTCGTTTA
Organism: Bacteroidota bacterium; assembly: GCA_023440945.1. Lineage (GTDB taxonomy): Bacteria > Bacteroidota > Bacteroidia > Chitinophagales > Chitinophagaceae > JAEZRL01. The sequence goes on along the minus strand of JAEZRL010000001.1, from coordinate 6,984 downwards.
AAAGCCTGTATCGCGGCAGAGCTATCTCTGGTATCATAACCAATAATTCTTAATGCTTGCATATTATCAAAATAAGCAGGAACAATGGTTCCGGTGGTATCTGTGTACCATAAACCATAACCTTGTTCTGCTAATAATTTCCATGGAAAACTTGGATTAGGATCATTCTTTCTTACCGGTGCGATATCGCCATGACCAATGAAGTTTGCAGCAGGAATATGGTAAGTTGTTTTTAAATATTTAAGTACATGAAGCAGGCTGCTAATTTGTGCATCGGTGAAAGTTTCAAAACCGTTATTGTCGATTTCAATACCAATAGAAGAAGAATTTACATCAGTAACATTTCCCCATTTTGCAATACCACCATGCCAGGCTCTTAAATAATCATTCAGCATGTGATGCACCGTTCCATCTTTACAAATTACATAATGTGCGCTTACTTGTGATCTTGTAACGGTAAAGGTTTTCAATGTTTCATCACATGCATTCTGTGCGGTGTGATGAATTACTACAAAATTCGGTTTACGCATATTGAAATTAGTAGTGCCTATCCACTGCTCTGTTAACGCAACGGAATCAATTCCGCTATTGGTTGGCTCTGCTCTAAGCGTTTTTGAAAATGCCTTTGCCTGTACTTTATATAATTTATTAGATGTTCTGTATGGATTGCGTGAACAACTGCAAACGCCGGCAATAAAAAGGATTAATATTAATGTGTAATATTCCCACTTCATTTTAATTATACATTTTCAGATGCTAAGCTACAGGAGAAATGATAATAAAGAATATATTGAAACTGTTTGAATTAATATTTATATCAAGATTCCCTTTTGTTTCTTAATATATTTTTATGAGCTCTTATTCAGACATTATTAATTCTTATTTTACAAGCTGCGGTATTTCATCGCATCGTTGGTTGTGTCACTCTTTTGTACGTTCTGTTTCGTAGCTTATCTTATAATAAAATATTTTATTATAACATTAATTTATTTCCCTCTCTGGAAGGAATTTTGATAGATTGCTTCTTCTAATTTACTTTGCGGCTTCCAAGGAAGAATGCTTTCTAAAACAAACTACCCAATGCGTAAAAAAAAGGTGTGGAGACGTTTAATAAAAGGATTTATTATACTTTTAATAGTACTCACCTGCACTGAACTTTTTTTAAGATTTTATCTTGGTTTGGGTCACATGATATTATTTCGGGAGGATAAAGATTTTGAATACATTCCCTTAGCTGATCAGAATTTTTACAGATGGCGTAATCATATCTATTATAATCATTACTCTATGCGCTCCGATGAGGTGAATCCAAAATCTATAAAAATTTTGGGGTTTGGGGATTCTATCATAAATGGTGGTGCACCTACCGATAATGATAGTTTAGCAACGAGTATTCTTTCTAAAGAATTAAGTCAATATTTAGATACTGCAGTACAAATGCTTAATATTTCAGCGCCAAGCTGGGGCGCAAGTAATTGCTTTGCTTATCTGAAAAAATATGGTGATTTCAATGCCAAAACAATTGTGCTTTTTGTTAGTTCGGAAGATGCTTATGATAATATGAATTTTATAAAGACAGTAGGAGACGATTATCATCCCGATAAAAATTATCCACTTGCTTTATTTGAAGCATGGCATAAGTACGGCCCCATTATACTGTCTTATTTTACAGAACCAGAAAATCCTCCGATGCCAGAATTTAGGACTCCTGGAAGCCAATTTGATCCGGGTTTTCAGAATTTTTATGAATACTGTAAAGAAAAAAATATCAAATTAATTATCAGCATGCATCCTGCCATGCTCGAACGAAATGCTCATAAATATCTTCCTGAAGGCCAGGAGATAATACAATTTGTTGAGAAGCACAACATCACTTTGATAAACGAGATGGACTATCCCTTTACTAAAGATGATTATCGGGGAGACAAAATGCATTACAGTGAATCCGGTCAAAGAAAACTGGCTCAAGTACTTCTTCCGTATTTGAAAGCGGAACTTTCAAAAAAATAATTTATCTCAGCAAAACGCTACTATTTTGAGCTCTCTGCATCCCTTTAATTAAAAGTTAGACAAAATTTTTACTGTTTATCAACATTTTATAAAAGTGTTATAAAAAATTATTTTCTTTTTTGTTGGAATATCGGGTTGTAAACACCTACCTTTGCCACCCATTAAAAAAGACGGCGGGATAGCGCCGCAAATAAAAAATTAATAATGAGCAAATTACATTTCACAACAAAGCATGCGAATGCGGCTACCGTGCAACGCAACTGGTATGTTGTAGACGGTACTAATCAAACCGTAGGTCGTCTTTGTTCAAGAATCGCTGCTGTATTGCGCGGTAAGAACAAAGCTTACTACACGCCTCACGTAGATTGTGGCGATTTTGTTATTGTTATCAACGCAGATAAAGTTCAGTTCACAGGTAACAAGCTTAATGACAAAGTGTACATCAACTTCTCTGGTTATCCTGGTGGTAAAAAAGAAGAAGCTGCAAAAGATCTTTTAAGACGTCGTCCTGAAGTAGTGGTTGAACGTGCCATAAAAGGCATGTTACCAAAGAACAGGTTGGGCCGTAAAATGATCAAAAAATTATTTGTGTATGCCGGTGACAAACATCCGCATTTTGCACAGCAACCAAAAGAACTGAAATTCTAATTATCAAAATTCTAATTCCAAGCATAAATGGAAAAGCAAAAAAATGCCGTTGGTCGTCGTAAAGAAGCTGTTACCCGCGTTTTTTTAACTCGCGGCGAAGGCAAGATTACAGTTAACGACAAGGACTATAAACAATATTTTGCGCAGGTGTACCTGCAAAACCAGGTAGAAGCGCCTTTGAAGTCAATCGAATCAGTTGATAAGTTCGATGTAAAGATCAATGCTTCAGGTGGCGGTTTAAAAGGTCAGGCCGAAGCTGCTAAGCTTGGTATTGCCCGTGCATTGCTTGAGATCAATCCCGAATATCGTCCTGTTTTAAAAGCAGGTGGTTTTCTCAAACGTGATCCACGTAGTGTTGAACGTAAGAAGTTCGGTCATAAAAAAGCTCGCCGCAGCTTCCAGTTCAGTAAGCGTTAATGGGCACTCGTTCATGGTTCATTGCCATGAACTATCAATGAACTATGAACAATTTTTGTAACTAACATTATTAACTAAATAACATGGAACAAAATACTTCTTTACAGCAACAATTGCTTGATGCAGGTGTGCATTTTGGACACCTCAAGAAGAAGTGGAACCCAAAAATGTTGCCTTACATTTTTGCGGAGAAAAAAGGCATTCATATTATAGATCTCAACAAAACTGTTGATCACCTCCAGGAAGCTGCGGCCGCTATGAAGCAAATTGCAAAAAGCGGTAAAAAGATCATGTTTGTTGCCACTAAAAAACAGGCAAAAGAGATCGTATCAGAGTGCGCTAAAAAAGTAAACATGCCTTTCGCGACAGAACGTTGGTTGGGCGGTATGTTAACCAACTTCAACACTGTTCGTAAGAGCGTGAAGAAGATGCAGAGCATTGAGAAATTATTATCTGAAAACACTGCTGAAAGTTTAACCAAAAAGGAAAAACTTACTCTTAGCCGCGATAAGGAAAAGATGGAAAAAGTGTTAGGTGGTATCGCCCAATTGGGTCGTCTGCCAGCAGCTTTATTCCTTGTTGATATTGGCCACGAGCACATTGCGCTTGCAGAAGCAAAACGTCTCGGTATTACCACTTTTGGTATGGTTGATACTAACAGCGATCCTAATAAAGTGGATTTCCCGATTCCTGCAAATGATGATGCTACCAAATCAATCGCTATCATCACCAATTATATCACTGCTGCAATTGCTGAAGGTTTGCAGGAAAGACAAGCTGCAAAAGATGAAGAAGGCGTAGAAGAAACAGACAACGAAGCAGAAAAGAAAGCAGCACGTTTGTTGGCAGAAGCTGAAGCTGAAGCCGGACGTGGTCGTGGTGAAAAAGTGCGTGGTGGTAATCAGCCAAAACGTCGTGTTCCCGGTGGTGCAAGTCGCAGACCCCAAGGTGGGGGCGGTCCCGGTGGCGGAAGAAGATAACATTTCAACAAGGTTTGGGTCAATCGTCATTTGATAAAGGAATGATTATTGACCCAACTTTTGTGCTGTTATAAGCTTTCGTTGCGTCGCACTCTTGTACTGCAGTGAATGCTTCATCAATAACTTGCCTTTTAAGGAAAAAGATAGCGGTAGCTTTATCGCATTTTCTTAATTTTTAATTTTTTAATTCTCAATTATATAATATGTCAACTGTAACAATTACAGCCGCAGATATTAATAAACTTCGCCAGGCAACCGGCGCAGGTATGATGGATTGTCGCAAAGCTTTAACTGAAACAAACGGCGATTTTGAAGCTGCGATAGATTGGTTGCGTAAGCAAGGTCAGAAAGTTGCTGCAAAACGCAGCGATCGCGAAGCAAAAGAAGGTGTTGTTTTGGCTAAAACAACAAATGATAATAAAACAGGTATTATTGTTTGCATTAGTTGCGAAACTGATTTCGTTGCAAAAAATGCTGATTTTGTTGCTTTCGCTCAAAGCATTGCAGATGCAGCTATTGAAAACGATGTAAAGAATGCTGAAGAACTGAACAATACAACCGTTAATGATTCAAAAGTTTCTGATCTTATCAACGATAAATTAGCTTCTATTGGTGAAAAGATCGGCATCACAAAATTTGAAAGAGTAGAAGCACCTTATGTTGCTTCTTATATTCATGGTGCAAATCGCCTTGGCGTTTTGGTTGGTTTGAACAAAGAAGTTGCTGAAGCAGGTAAAGATGTTGCGATGCAAATTGCTGCATTGAATCCTGTAGCAGTAGATCCGCAAAGTGTTCCAGCAGAGGTGGTGGATAGAGAAAGAGCGATTGTTACAGAACAAATTCAGCAGGATCCTAAAATGGCAGGTAAGCCTGCAGAAATGATCTCTAAAATTGCTGACGGTAAACTGAATGCGTTCTTTAAAGAACAAACTTTATTGGCTCAACCTTTTGTAAAAGATAACAGCAAATCTGTTGCTGATTATTTAAAAAGTGTTGATCCGGAATTGAAAGTATTGGAGTTTAAGAGAGTTGCATTAGGCTAGACCTCAATTTATAATATTTGAAAAAAAGGAGCGCTTTTGCTCCTTTTTTATTTTCTTCACCCTAAGAAAATCACTCTACATTAAAACTTAGATGTTTTATCAACTCCTGCGGAAGCTTGGGTAATTTTTTTCTTTCAATCAAATAAGTGGAAATGCCTGCAAGATCTTTATAAATATAATGTTTATTCAAAGCACCTTCAAGATAACCGGTGCCGGAAGTATTACCGGTGCCAACACGCATACCGATCATTCTTCTTACCATAATAAAATGTTTATGTCGCCAGTTGCTTAACTGGTGATCTATTTCTATCAATCCATCAAGTATTTGATAAGAAATTTGAAACACAGGAAAATCGCGATATAGCATAATGAATAGAGCTGCCCGCATTGCTTTAGCAGAAAAACTGCTTCGTAAAAAAGTTTTCTGTTCATCGCTTATATCATGCTTGTTATTATTAAAGAAAACATAATCAAAATCATCAATTTTATTTGCTTCTCTTTCTGTAAGACTTTGTTTATACAAAAAATGATAGTCATTCCAAAACGGCTGATCTGTAAAAGGTTCATTTGTTATAAGCTTATATTGGTTCCAGAAATTTGATTCGAAAAATGGCATTCGTTCGAGCCAGTTATTAACAAGTTGCAATAAATTATTTTCATGTTCTGCTTTTGTTATCGTTTCAAAATCTTCCTGTGTAAAACCACCTTCGCCGGTTCGTTTATAGTAATCATGCTGATGTCTTTTTTCCATTTGCAAACCAAGCTTTGCTTCGATCAATCGGAATTGTTTGCTTTGAAAACCAGATGATGGTGTAAGCATGTTGCGAAACTCTAAAAAGTCAAGCGGCGTCATTGTATCCAGAATTCCTACTTGTTGAATTAGTAATTCAATAATGCGCATCACTCTGTTTAAACGATGACGTACAAGACTCAGGTCTTCCGAATTATCGTTGATCTTTTCTTTACTAAACACATGGATAGCAAAGTCAAGTTCATATAAAATTTGTTTGAACCAGAGCTCGTATGCCTGGTGAATAATAATGAACAGCATTTCGTCATGTGCGGGTAAACTTTGTTGTTCACTAACACGATGCTGACTATTCAATATTTTATTCAGCTCAAGATAACTGCTGTAATAAAGCTGTGCATCCTTCATAACAACAATTTACTGAAAGCAATGAAAATGAAGAAAGATAAAATACTTAATACTCTTCTTGTAAAAAGAAACGTTGAAATGTGTAACGCTAATCAAATTATTTTTGAAGCAACGCTAAAAGTATAGTTGAATCATCGCATTTGCGATTTGCAATGCTTCTTCAATCGTTAAATTTGTTCCCTTAAAACGGGTATGATAAATTTTTGAACAGATAAAACTTCAAAAATGTGAAGAGGTAATACCCGTCTTATCAAAACAATAAAAATCTTTAGATGAAAAACAGCATAACATTAATTATTCTTTTATTGATAACTTATACAATTGCAGCACAACAAAAAATTGTTGGTCCCGGCAAAGAAGTTGATCCTTATCATTACCAAGGCGTAAAATCAGAAACATTTGATAATGCTGCAGTGGTTTGTGCACATCCTTTAGCTAGTAAAGTGGGTGTTGCTATTATGAAAAAAGGCGGTAATGCTTTTGATGCGGTTATTGCAACGCAACTTGCTTTAGCAGTTGTATATCCCGAAGCTGGCAATATTGGCGGTTGCGGATTTATGACAGCAAGAAAAACAAACGGTAATATTATTGCACTCGATTATCGTGAAATGGCGCCGTTAAAAGCAACGAAAGACATGTATCTTGATTTAACGGGTAATCCTATTCCGCATCTTTCACTTGATGGTCATCTTGCAGTTGGTGTTCCCGGAACAGTTGCTGGTTTGTTCGC
>JAEZRL010000420.1 GCA_023440945.1 Bacteroidota bacterium | reverse complement strand
ACCATACATATAACCGGTTTTCGCTTAGGTAATTCGATGTTGTCACTCGATTCATTGCAAAAAATAAATAAGATAACGCTCCCTTATGATAATACTTCCATCGCTATAGATTTCAGTGCATTTAATTATTTAAATCATGGTCGCGTTGTTTATTATTACATGCTTGATGGTTTGGAAAAAGAATGGCACCAGGGTTACACCATCAACCAAGCCACTTATAATTATCTTCCTCCGGGCACTTATACGTTTAAAGTGAAAGCAGAGAATGTAGATGGCGTTGCAAGCAAAAATATTTCAGCTTTGGTTATAAAGGTAAATCCGCCTTTCTGGAAAACATGGATATTTTTTGGTTTTCTTGTTTTGATAATTGCCGTGTTTTTATATTGGATTGACAGGGAAAGATTACGCCGCTTAAAAGCTCTCGAACAGGTGAGAACGCAGGTGGCCAATGATCTTTATGAAGATATCAATACAACGCTTAGCAACATTAATATTTTAAGCGAGATGGCTAAGATAAAAGCTGATAAAGATATTGACCGTTCCAAAGGTTATATTGACCAGATACATGAAAAAAGCCGGAAAATGATCTCTGCCATGGATGATATTTTATGGTGGCTCGCCCCCGAAAATGATGCGATGGATAAAACCCTTTTACGCATGGAGGAATTTATTGAAGGAATGAAAAGCAGGTATAGCGCCGAAATTGAAATGGTTATTGATGAAAAGCTTAAAAAGCTTTCCTTGAATATGAAATACCGTCATGAATTTTTTCTCATTTTTAAAGAAACGGTGAAAGCTATTGTTCAGGTTGCAGGCGGTAGAAATACATTGATCAATATAGATTGCCAGAAAAATCATTTAGTACTTAAACTGCATGATACTACAACCTGCTCTTCTGATAACCAAAGCGAAATGGATAGCTGTGTAGCGAAAATAAAAAACAGGGCGGCTTCTATAGAAGCAGAAACAGATGTGCATTTCGATAAAAGCGGAACCTCTATTATCGTACTTTTTCCCTTGCCCAAGTAATCATGCTTTTATTGCTTTTGTGCTGATTTAATTTCCCATCATTCAATTCAGTACAACCTATATATCTTTTCCTGGAGAAATAACAATTACAAGCAACAATAATATTATAGAAAGGCATAGTTTTTTATGCTGTTAATGAGTTATAAATTTTTTAAACGTTTAAAATGAACATTATGGAAAACAATAAAAGTCAAGACCAGTCACAAAAAAATAACCAGCAAAATCAGGATCAGCAGCAAATGCAGCATAGAAGCGATGTAGTGAAGAACAATGAAGAGAACGGAAATGATAATCCGCAGGATGGGGAGGAATGGTCAAATTATCGTGGAAGAAGTTTAAGTAGTAACAGCGAAAAGCAGCAGGAAGATAATAGTAAATAAGAAAGGAATCCTCAACGATAAATAAAGCTTCAATTTTCATTGAAGCTTTTTTATTTTCTTGATCCCATTAGAGTTTTTTTGACAGCTTTTTCTCAAGTTGCTTAAAAGAAGCATAAATAATTTTGATTTTTTTGCTATAGAAAAATCCTTTTATCCGCAATAACAAAAATTTTAATCTTAGCACAACTATTTGTAGGAAATCCAGTTATCTTTTTTCTGAAAATTTAATCTGCCACATCTATTTGATTTCAAAAAACTACGCCGTATTTTTCGCTCTAGTTTGCAAACGAACCCTTTCCTTAAGAGAATAATTGGCATTCGTCGAGGGATATTTCCCACGTCATTCATTCGTAAGATTGGACAAGTACTTTATGAAAACAGTAATTGTTCAAACCTAAACGCTTCTCTTTATTAGTTTATTCTCTAACCAAAAAATGCCAAAAAATGAAAACGATTATTACCTTCTCACTTTCTTTAATTTGTCTTGCAGCATATAGCCAGGCAAATAAATCTTTAAGTAATCTTACAAGCCCTACAAAGGTTAATACGCATTTGCTTCCGGGCACCAACGCCACTTTTAATTTTGGTTCTAGTAGTAAGAAATGGAAAGATGCTTATTTCAGCGGAGTGGTCAATACGAAGCAGTTGAAAGCTATCGGTGGCAGCAGCATTGCCGTTACAGCCACCAGTACTTCAAAATACGGGGTTTCTGCTAGCAGCACTAACAGCTATGCTGTTTATGCCGCAAGCACAAATAGTTATGGTGTGTATGCTTCAGGTAGCATCGGCGTTTATGGTACGGGATCAAGTTATGGGTTGTTCGGCTATGGTTCTGGAACTTATGCCTACGGCTCTTATTCCGGCAGCGGTTATTTAGGTGCTTATGGTAGTGGTAATAGTTACGGGGTATACGGTGCCTCTGGTACAGAGGGCTATGGTGTTTATGGCTATAGCGGTACTTTTGGCGTTTACGGATATACTTCTTCTACAGGATCTGGTACCTTGGCTGGAGTGTATGGTTATAATCCTGGGTATGGATATGGAACCGCTGGTTATTGTGTAAATGGTTCCGGTATTTATGGTTATTCTGAAAATTACGTTGGTGTTTGGGGTGCGACAGGAAATTCAAGTTCATGGGCAGGTTATTTCGCAGGTAAGGTTTACAGTAGTGGGGGTTTTACCACCTCTGACAGGCGCTTAAAAGAAAACATTGAAGATGTTTCAAGTGCCATGAATATTATTCGCAAGTTGCAACCAAAAATGTTTACTTATCGTCATGACGGTAATTATCAGATGCTTAATCTGCCAACCGGTAAACATTAAGGATTAATTGCACAGGATGTAGAGCAAATTTTACCTGATGCCGTAAGCGATGCTTCATTTGATACAAGAATGCTGTCTTCGGGAAAACAAGGGCCTGCTATTGAAAATGAAAACACTCATACGCCGATAGCAAAACAAGCCACAGCAAAAACAGAAAAGATTGAAATAAAAGCGGTGAATTATACTGAATTTATTCCTGTATTAATAAAAGCAATGCAGGAACAGGATGCAAGAATTCAGCAACAGGATCAGCAAATACAGGCTTTAACCCAACAGGTTAATGATTTGCTTAAGAATATGAAAGGCGGCGAAATTTCACTAAACCAGGCTGCATTGCAACAAAACATACCAAACCCCAATAACGGAAGTACAAGAATAAATTATTTTCTTCCTTCTGAAGCAGGAAAAGCACAAATAGTAGTGTACGACAATACAGGTAAACAATTAAAAGCAATTGCACTTAGCAATAAAGGGAATGGTTTTATTAACCTGAATACTTCACAACTTGCTTCCGGCACTTATTCTTATAGTTTAATTGTTGATGGAAGACAAATTGATTCGAAGAAAATGATCGTAACAAAATAAGAATTGATAAAGCTTGCAATACGAAAAAGGTGCCAGTAATCGAATAACTGGCACCTTTAGTTTAAACACTTTTAGTTGAATGAATAACAAGGCGTACAAGTGAGTGACACAACGATGCTTAATAGCATTACCAAAGCCGGTAACATAACAATTAAATTCGTTACAAGAAAGATGATTGTAACTTAAGCAACGGCTTTTTTTACCAGTTCTGCAGCTTCGCTTAACAGGATAGCAGATTGCACTTTTAAACCACTTTCGTCAATAAGTTTTTTTGCTTCTTCTGCATTTGTTCCCTGCAAACGAACAATGATGGGAATATCAATGTTGCCGAGTTTATTATAAGCCTCAATTACACCCGCAGCAACACGATCGCAGCGTACAATGCCACCAAAAATATTTATAAGAATGGCTTTTACATTGGGGTCTTTCATAATAATTCGAAATCCTGCTTCAACGGTTTCTGCATTAGCTGTGCCGCCAACATCTAAAAAATTCGCCGGTTCGCCACCGCTTAATTTGATCATATCCATTGTTGCCATAGCAAGTCCTGCACCATTAACCATGCAACCTACATTTCCATCAAGTTTTACAAAGTTTAAATTGTAACGGCCTGCTTCTACTTCGGTTGGATCTTCTTCTGACAAATCTCTCATGCTTGCAATATCATTGTGGCGCATAAGTGAATTATCGTCAATATTCATTTTACAATCAACAGCGATTATTTTTTCATCGCTTGTTTTGAACAAAGGATTTATCTCAAGCATGCTGCAATCAAGTCCAATGTACGCGTTATATAAATTGGTAACAAACTTTACGCAATTCTTAAATGCTTCACCGCTGAGGCCAAGATTAAAAGCGATTTTTCTTGCCTGGAAAGGCAATAAACCGCCGGAAGGATGCACCCATTCCTTGTAAATTTTTTCAGGTGTATCGTGAGCCACATCTTCTATGTTCATACCACCTTCTGTGCTATACATTACTACATTCTGGCCTTTTGCTCTGTCTAATAAAACAGATAAATAAAATTCTTTTACTGGGTTAGGACCGGGATAATAAACATCCTGTGCTACCAAAACTTTACTTACTTTTTTACCTGCAGGTCCGGTTTGCAAAGTAACCAATGTGTTGCCTAAAATATTTTTCGAAATAGTTACAGCATCATCCAGATTTTTTGCAACAGCAACACCACGTTGTTCGGTTCCCTGTATTTTACCTTTACCACGACCACCGGCATGAATCTGTGCTTTTATAACTGCAAAATTGTTGTTTGTTTGATTTTTTATTTGTCTGTAAGCTTCTTCTGCAGCCATTACATTATCTACAGCAATGCCCTCTTGCACGGGAACATTGTATTTCTTCAATAATTCTTTTGCCTGGTATTCGTGAAGGTTCATATAGGTTAATTTTGAGTGGCGAAGATAAGATATTACCTGTTTTGTGATGGAGAGGAATATTTTTATAAGATGACTTCCACTCATAATTCTCTTTTTCACTTCATCTATTCCTATCTTTTCACTGCATTAAAAAATGTATTATTGCAACTGCTTAAACCTTAATCAATGCGACCTGATAATCTTTTAGGAAACCTTATCTGGTTAATATTTGGCGGACTTATCTCCGCTTTCTTTTATTTTTTAGGTGGCTTTATTCTCTGTCTTACTATCATTGGTATTCCATTCGGATTGCAATGTTTTAAGATTGGTTTTTTCGTTCTTCGTCCTTTTGGTTTGCAGGCAATATCAACCAATAATTCTTCCGGCTGCCTTTCTCTTTTGCTCAACATTATCTGGATAATTTGCGGTGGTTTAGGTGCAGCATTGGGTCACCTCACTTTTGGTATTCTTCTTTGTTTAACCGTTATCGGAATTCCTTTTGGTTTGCAGCATTTCAAGCTTATAGAAGTTTCGCTGATGCCTTTTGGCAAAACCATTGTACATAAA
>JAEZRL010000419.1 GCA_023440945.1 Bacteroidota bacterium | reverse complement strand
GAGTGATACCGAAACAAGTTCGGCACAGGCACAACAGACGTTTAGTAAAGAGATAATGTTTGCTCAAAATAAATTCCTCCAACAATTAACTGTAAGTCGTTTCATAGTTTTGTGAAATGAAATTATTTGATGAACAACTGCGGCATTTAATCCAGGAAGCTTTGCAGGAGGATGTGGGTAATGGAGATCATTCGAGTTTGAGTTGTATTCCTGCAGATAAAAAAGGGAAAGCAATATTGAAAATAAAGCAGGATGGCATTTTAGCTGGTATGGAAGTGGCGAAAAAAATATTCGAATTTGTAGAACCATCCGCTGCTGTTATTGCTTATAAAAAAGATGGCGATGCAATGAAAAATGGTGAGAGAGCTTTTGAAGTGGAAGCGCATATTCATACCATTTTAAAATGTGAAAGACTTGTACTTAACTGCATGCAAAGAATGAGCGGCATTGCAACATTAACGCATCGTTATGCAGAGAGATTAAAAGGTTATCATACAAAAATTTTGGATACCCGAAAAACAACACCAAATTTCCGTTTGCTGGAAAAAGAGGCGGTGCGAATTGGTGGTGGCGTTAACCATCGTTTTGGATTGTATGATATGATAATGTTGAAAGATAATCATATTGATTATGCAGGAGGAATAGAAAATGCCATCAATGAAGCATTTGAATATGTTCAGTCAAAAAAGCTTGAACTAAAAATTGAAGTTGAAACAAGAAGTTTGGATGATGTAACTAAAGTGATGCAGGTTGGTGAAGGAAAAGTTTTTCGAATTATGCTGGATAATTTTACACCGGAACAAGTGAGCGAAGCAGTGAAAATGATTGATGGCGCATTTGAAACAGAAGCAAGTGGTGGCATTGATCTAGAAACAGTGGAAGCATTTGCAAAAACAGGTGTAGATTATGTAAGCGTGGGTGGATTAATTCACCAGGCAAAAAGTCTTGACCTAAGTTTGAAGGCAGAAATTACAACCTAAATTTTTAAAGAGATTAGCAATGAGTAAGAAAAATAAACCAGATAATCGTGGTTTTGTTTACAGCACAGATCCAGATTTTAAATTTGAAGAAGAGCCTGCGGAAGTAAATAAAACATTGCAGCCTTCACAACAAAAACTACGCATTCGCCTTGACACTAAACATCGTGCAGGTAAAGCCGTAACGCTGGTAACCGGTTTTATCGGCACTTCAGAAGATCTTGAAGTGCTTGATAAAAGACTAAAAAATTTCTGCGGAACCGGTGGCAGTGTAAAAGACGGCGAAATAATTATACAGGGTGATCAACGCGATAAAATAATGCAATGGTTGTTGAAGAATGAATTCAAACAAACAAAAAAAGTTTGATGCAGAAATTATTAGCGTAACAAATCACAGGGCTTTAGACCTGTATGTTTTTTGAATGCTGCTGAAAAATGCGAAATAGATGAATAACCAAGTAAGGCAGAAACATCTGTAACGCTTAAATTCTTTTCATACAACAAATACTTTGCATGTTCCATACGCTGCTGCTGATAGAAATCGAAAATGGTTGTACCAAAAACTTCTTTAAAGCCTTTCTTAAGATAGCATTCATTAATCGCAACTTTGCGGCTTAATTCTTTAATAGTTATCGGTTCGCCAATACGCTGTAATAAAATTTCTCTTGCCTGGTAAATGCGTTCACGTCCTGCTTCATCTGCTAAGAACTTACAGCTAAAACCTTCTTCTTTTTCATCGATCAAACACTCAATACTGTATAAAAGAAGTTCATGCACTTTGGCGTTTACAAAAATATTTTCAAGTGCACCGGTATAGCTGTGATTCAATAAAGCATCCAAAACATTGCGTTTACGGGTACAAATAGGAAATATCTTGGTAAATGAATTGGGATGTTTAAATGCAAGCACTTCATCCTTGCGGTTACTAAGCTTTACATTGTGAACAAACTGGTATAAAAAAGTAGAAGTGAAGTGAAAAGTGAAAACATCAACTGTCTGATGTTTGCCTGCGCAATTTTCTGTTGGCCTTTGTGCACAATTACTGCAACTGCGTTCAGGGCAATAACGGTTACCGGCTATGCAAAAACGTAATTCAAGATAATTATCGTCATTGCGTTTACTATTCAAATGATAAACCATCATTCCTGTATCTTCAGCAACCCAGGGATGTTGTGCATAATAACGACGAATATTATAGTTAATAGAACCAGGAATGTTTTGCTCTTTCTGATACACAATGTCTCCGCTCGGCTCTATACCTTCTTTATATGCAACTTTAAATATATCAAGCGCCTGTACCATAATCTGCAAATTTAATGTATAAACATCTTTTATCCATTAAACTTGCTTTTTCGCTTCAAGTCCTTACAATTGTTTGACAAATCTTTATGCTTTTGAGGTTATTTTTTTTAACAAGCTGCAGTTTTTTATGGCATCGCCTGTTATGTCACTCACTTGTACGCCTTGTTCTTTATTAAAATAATTGAAAACTCGAAATGAAATTTACCTGCAACCAGAAAGTTATAACGCTGTTCGATTTATCATTACCATTCACTTCCTTACATTATCATTGCATTCCTGTATGTAATCCAATAGCTCTTCCCTGCCTGTTTTTTTCTCTGCACTTGTTATAAAGCCAGGCGGAAGAAACTGCCAGCTTTCCCTCATTGCATCAAAAAAAGATTTTACGTTGTTTTCAAGTGCTTTTGGTTTTTCTTTATCCGCTTTTGTAAATACAATAGTGAAAGGAATTTGCCATTTACCTAAATTATTAATAAAATCAAGATCTATCTTTTGTGGTTCATGGCGACTGTCAATCAATACAAAAACAGTAATAATATTTTCTCTTTTTCGTAGATAATTTTCGATCATCTGCTCCCACCTTCTGCGGTCTTTTTGCGACACTTTTGCAAAGCCATAACCGGGAAGATCAACCAAATACCATTTTTCAGCCGGTGCTTTCTCTTTCGCTGAACTTTCTATTATAAAATGATTGATCAATTGTGTTTTGCCCGGTGAAGCAGAAGTTTTTGCAAGATGATTGTTATTGCTAAGCATATTGATCAGCGAAGACTTGCCAACATTACTCCTGCCTATAAATGGATATTCGGGTTTATCCGGCTTCGGACATTGTTCAACGGTTGCACTTGAAATAAGGTATTCTGCTTTTTTAATGATCATACTGCAAAATGATAAAGAGCAGAAAAACCCTGCTC
>JAEZRL010000402.1 GCA_023440945.1 Bacteroidota bacterium | reverse complement strand
GCTTTGGAAGTTTTTCCGGTCTTGCTTTTACAAATTTTTCCGGTCTCGTTTCTTGTTCGTGTTCGGTCATAACTGAATCGGTTGGATGGATGATAATGTTGGTATTTCTTCTTTTTGATCGTACCATCTTTTTAATAAAAACATGCAACCTGCGAGATAAACAAAACAACAAGGAACCCACATGATCAATCCGGCTATTTGCTGATCCATTGCAGATGAAATACCTAAGTTGCTTTTTATCATTACAGAAAAAAGATCACCGTTGTTCAATGCAAGATGATGCGTGTAAAGTCCTTCAGGCGCAAACGTTATTAGTAAACCAAGTAAAGAACAAAATACACATGCAGAAACGAGATATAATATTCCGCCTAAAGGATTGATGCGATAATTTGCATAAGGGCCAATAACAGGCCAGCTAAATAAAGCACCTGCAATTATTAAACTGATGGAATGAACGTCAGGTAAAATGTTTATAACTTGATGATCCATCTTCATTGAAAAAACATAATTGTAAATAGATGGAACATGCCACACCCACATGATGCCTATGCCTGTTATCCAGCAAAGAAAAAGAGCAGTATGAATTTTTTTAGAGAAAATGGAAAGTGCTTTTTTAAAACGGTTCTCTGCAGGAATACTTAAAACCATTAAAGGTGCAGCTAACAATAACAACATGATATGGGTTGTCATGTGTGCGCTGAATAAATAATGCATTCCTAAGAAATGAACCGGTGATGCAACGGCAAGAATTAAGATGAATAATCCTGTAAAAAAATAAGCTGATTGTTTATTTAGTTTAAAATTTATCATGTACAAATACAATACAACTATTGTTGTGATGAAAACCAACATCAGAATATCAGTATGCCATTGAAGAAATAAACTGCTCATAAAAATCATTTTAAAACACCTGTTTTTGGAAGAATATAAACAACTGTAAATACAAACACCCAAACGATGTCAATAAAATGCCAGTAAATGCCAACAGTTGGTATAAGGGATGATTTACCGTTTTTAAAATCTCCCGCCCAGGCCAAACAAAGAATAATAGAAAGAACGATCAAGCCTACCAAAACATGAAAGCCGTGAAAACCGGTAAGCGTATAAAAACTTGTACCAAAAAGACTACTGCTTAACGTCATTTTTTCTTCGGTTATCAAATGCGCATATTCTCTTCCCTGGCCAATTAAGAAAATCAATCCAAGAATAATCGTGATAAGCAACCATGTTTTCCAGCTTTTAAAATGTCCTTTTTTATAATTTCTTTCAGAGAGATAAAAAGTGCCACTACTGCTGAATAATAAAATACTAAAAATGCCAGTTGAGGTAAGATTCAACGCATTGTAATGCGCCGGCTCATAACCTGAAACATATGCGAGATAAATAAAAGAAACAATGAGGCACAGAAAGAAAACGGCTTCGGTTCCCACCAGTAATTTTATCATTAATTTGTTATCCATAGTTCAGCTTTAAGATGTCAGCTTTCAGGTATCAGCCCTTAGCTTCATAATAATAACTCATAATTAAGAATCCGGTTTCTCCGGGTGTTTCAAATCATACAGAGGTCTCCTGCCATGCACCACTGGAACGGTATCGAAATTTTTGAGATTGGGTGGTGAGCTTGTGTACCATTCTAATGTAAATCCATCCCAGGGATCATTCTCTGCCACTTCACCACTTTTCAAACTTTTATAGATCATATACACTAACAATAATCCTGCAGCACCCATCAAAAAAGAACTGGCAGAAGAAATAAAATTGAAGAAGGTGTACCAGGGCAAATCAGGGTAAGTGTAAACACGTCTTGCCATACCCAACATACCAAGCCAATGCTGAATCAGAAATGTTCCGTTGAAACCAATAACAAACAACCAGAAAAACCATTTGCCTAATTTTTCATCCAGCATTCTCCCGGTTATTTTAGGGAGCCAGTAAAATAGAGCAGCGAACATACCAAACACGCTTCCACCGATAAAAACATAATGCAGGTGTGCAACAACGAAATAGGTGTCTGTTAACTGCCAGTCAATCGGAACAATAGCAAATGCAATTCCTGTTAAACCGCCGATTGTAAACTCGATTATAAATGCAATGGAGAACAACATCGCCACTTTAAAACGTATCGTTCCGCCCCACATCGTTCCTATCCAGTTAAATATTTTTACACCGGTTGGAATACCGATCAACATACTGCTCGCAGAGAAAAACCCATTCACTACAACACCTGATCCGACAGCAAACATGTGGTGCATCCATACACCAAAAGAAAGCAAACCAATTGCTACGGTTGAAGCTGCAACGAAGCCATAGCCAAAAATCGGTTTACCGGAAAAAACCTGGAAGGTTTCTGAAAAAACCCCAAATGCAGGAAGGATAAGAATATACACTTCGGGGTGACCAAACAGCCAGAACAAATGCTGCCACAACAAAGCAGAGCCGTTCCCGGTAGTAGTAAAAAAATGTGCATCAAACTGCCTGTCTAATATCAGCATTGAAAGTGCTGCATTTATGGAAGGCATGGCAGCAATAATCAAAAACGAGTTCACCAAAACCATCCAAACGAACAACGGAAGTTTTTGCAGACTCATGCCTTTAACGCGATAATTCAAAATGGTTACGATCAAGTTGATGGCTGTTGTTACGGTTCCAATTCCTGCTACCAATAAACCCACACAGTAATAATCAATTCCCGGTCCTGATGAATAATTTTTCTCATTCAAAGGTGCATAATTGAACCATCCTGCATTAGGTCCGCCGCCTGCAGCAAAACTGAAATAAAGCAACAGACCGCCAAATAAAGTCATCCATAAACTAAATGCATTTAATCTTGGAAAAGCCATATCGTTAGCGCCAATCATAAGCGGAGTGAGGTAAACGGAGAAACCAAATATGGCAGGCATCATCACTAAAAAAATCATCGTGGTGCCATGCATGGTAAAGAGCTGGTTGTATAATTCAGGCGATAAAAAAGTATTGTTTGCCCACGCCAACTG
>JAEZRL010000399.1 GCA_023440945.1 Bacteroidota bacterium | reverse complement strand
CCTGCTTACGCTCATGCCTTTTTGAGGAGACATTGCGGAAAAGGAAAAGTAGATAAAGCAGTTAAATACTTTCTTTGGGCATAGGTCTTTCCATAATTTGAATTTCAGAAAATAGAAGCGATCTTATAGATAAAACACCTATACTGCATCTACCATTCTTTCATCAGAACTGCAGCAGTAATCCTGCACCGAATAATGATTGTAACTGTAATCGGGGAGAATCACGATTCGGGCCGAAAAGTTTTACATCATCATCATAAATTAATGTAAGACTATAAGTAGCGGAAATTGCTTTGGAAAGTTTTGCAGCAAACAGGTTTGTCATATACAGATCAATGTTCTGTGGGTTGTGTTTGTAGTTAGAGAACAGGTCAAGTTTGACGGTATAGGTAACTATCTTTCCAAGATTGGCCATGTAGTTTATAGATGCATAAGCGCCAAATTGAAAATCTGTTTTCTTACCGGCATCAACACCGTAAAGTGTAGATAGGGCTGTGTCTTTTACAATGATCCATCTTGCTGTTGCAGGTGAAAGAAAAATTGAAAGATTTTTTACGGGATGATAATCCAAACCCGGACTAAGAATAATGTATGCGGGTGCAAAAAAATTGGATGAATAAACTTTTGTATTTCCATTCGGATAAGTATAGCCTTTAAAGAACTGTGTTCTTATATCAAACAATCCACTGAGATCCAGTTTTGGACTAAGCGCATACCCATATTTAGAAAGATATTCCACACGATCATCATTTTTACGAGCGCCAAGACTTGTTGTTTTGATATAACCCACATTGAAATCAAAAGTATTATCCCAACTATGTTTACCGTTTTTATAAAAAGCATAAGCGTGAAGAAGACTGTTGACAGAGAGAGAAAACTCATCACCACCGGCAGCCCAGTTACTTAAAGAACCCTGCGAGAGATTAAGGTTGAAAAGACCGCCTGTTTTCCATTTTTTGGGAATAGTGTCGTTAGGATCTTTTTTAACTGTTTTTCCTGCTTCTGTTTGAAGGTCTTTTATTGTTTGATCCTGTGCCATTAAAGCAGAAGAACAAATAAAAGCAAAGAAGATGAAGATGTTTTTCATATTCGTTAGTTTAGTTAAAGTGTTTTTTGGGATAAGAGTTAGAAAAAGGGTAGGGGAAAGTGTGTTAGGAACGAGGTTGTAGCTGTTATAAAAATAATAATTTAAAAAGTAATATGCTATAGAGGATAATATGAGGATTTTTATAGGCAGAGTATTTTGCGAGCCCTAAGTCTCTTTGTGCAGGAATAGAAATTGCAACAAATAATTCTTCCGTTGTAATGATGATGAAAGTTTATATTCAGCCAGTATCGATATTTTAAGCTTTATGGAAAAAACAAGAATAAACCTTAATATTCTTTTGCCCGAAGTTCCGGATAAAAGAGATGAATGTGTGAACAGGATCATTCATAAACTTCAGTATAAAAGAGGAATTGATAAAGTACATATCATTCCGGAAGAACCGGGTAAGGAAGCTCAGTTGTGTTTTCATTATGATCCTTCTGAAATTTCTCTTTCCAAAGTAGAAAAACTGGCTAAAGATGCAGGCGCAGAAATAACAGAACGTTTCGGGCATTTACTCGTCAATGTTTCTGGTATTCGCCAACCACGCCATGCAAGAATTATCGAAGCACAACTAAGAGGAAAAAAAGGTGTACTCTCTGTTTCGGTTGCTGCAACCGGTGTTGTTCAGTTAGAGTATGAAAAAGATAAAACAACAGAGAAAACTATTCTTGATAATATTAAAAAGATTGGTCTTCGTATTGACCAGGTAGAAGATTTTCATGCGCATGAAAAAGCGCATGCACACGTTCACACACACGAAGAAGACCATGTACATGGAGGTGTTTTTGGCGAAAGGACAGAGCTTATATTTGCTATCATTTGTGGTGTATTTCTCGCTATTGGCTTTGGCATTTCATTCATTAACTCTATACCAGTTGTTATATCGCTTGTTTGTTATTGCATCGCTTATTTTTTTGGTGGATTTTTTACAAGCAAAGAAGCTATCACCGGCATATCTAAAGGACAATTTGAAATTGATTTCTTAATGCTTGTCGCCGCTATCGGCGCCGCCATTTTAGGTCAATGGGCAGAAGGTGCTTTACTGCTTTTCTTATTCAGCCTGGGACATTCACTTGAACATTATGCCATGGAAAAAGCGCATAAATCCATTGCTGCGCTTGCAGAATTAGCGCCCAAAACAGCTTTGCTAAAGCAAGGTGATCAGTTAAAAGAAGTTTCGATTGATGAATTAAAAAAAGGGGATGTTATTGTTGTAAGACCGAATTCGAAAATAGCTGCAGATGGAATTGTAATAAACGGCACAAGCAGTGTGAACCAGGCACCTATAACTGGCGAAAGTGTTCCTGTTGATAAAATGCCAGTTGAAGATGCTGCAATTGATCTCGATAAATCAGATAAAATCGATACAAGATTCCGTGTATTTGCAGGCTCGGTAAATGGCAGCGGAACACTTGAAATAAAAGTGAGTAAAATAGCCGCAGATTCAACCATTGCAAGATTGGTAGAGCTTGTTAACGAAGCACAAACGCAAAAATCTCCTGCACAAAATTTTACTGATAAACTTGAAAAATATTATGTGCCTTCAGTGCTCATTTTGGTAACGTTATTATTGTTTGCTTTTGTTATAATTGATGAACCATTTAAGGCAAGTTTTTATCGCGCAATGGCTGTGCTGGTATCTGCAAGTCCTTGCGCATTGGCTATCTCCATTCCCAGTGCAGTGTTAAGCGGTGTGGCAAGAGCTGCAAGAGGCGGCGTATTGATAAAAGGTGGTAAACCACTTGAAGATCTTGGTTCTCTTACTGCAATCGCTTTTGATAAAACCGGGACACTAACACAAGGCAAGCCTGAGTTAACAGGTGTTTATTTATTGAATGGCACAGGCGAAGAATCTTTTTTAGAAATGGTTATTGCCGCAGAAAAGCTAAGCGATCATCCATTGGCTGCAGCAATCGTAAAAGGTGGCATGGAAAAATTAAAAAGAGATGTACCTGCTGCAACAGAAGCAGAAGCTATTACCGGTCGTGGTATAAAAGCCGCGTATAACGGCACCACAATTCATATCGGCAATAAAGAATTATTTACGGAAAGAAATGCGCAACTGCCTGAAGATATAATGCAAAAAATGGAAGAGCTTGAAAGCAAGGGAAATACCACCATGCTTGTTCAGCAGGATCAAAAATATCTCGGCATTTTAACCCTGATGGATGTTGCAAGAAAAGATGCAAAAGAAACTTTATCACGGTTAAGTAAACATGGCATCCGCAAAATGATCATGCTTACAGGGGATAATCAAAGAGTTGCTGAAGCCATTGCAAAAGAAATTGGCATAACCGAAGCCTGGGGCAATTTATTACCTGAACAAAAAGTAGATGCAATAGAAAAATTGAAGGCTGAAGAAAAAAAAGTAGCGATGGTAGGTGATGGCGTTAACGATGCGCCTGCTATGGCAAAAAGTACGGTTGGTATTGCAATGGGTGCGGCAGGTTCTGATGTAGCTTTGGAAACTGCAGACATTGCATTGATGGCAGACCAGCTTATCAATCTTCCCTTTGCGGTTGGGTTAAGTAAAAAAGCGGGTAATATTATACGCCAGAATCTTATTATCAGTTTAGGCATGGTGGTTTTGCTTATCCCGCTAACCATAACAGGCATTGCACATATCGGCCCTGCAGTTATCGGTCATGAAGGTTCCACACTTGTTGTTGTGTTTAATGCATTGCGTTTGCTTGTTTATAAAAAGAATTAAAGAGTAAAAGCTTTTTGGGGAACAGGCTTTACACCAAAGCCTTTGCTAACGCAACTGGAAATTGATTTGGAAGGAATAAGGAGGGACTTCCAATAATCTCCAATACTATATCCATAAAACAAAAGCTTTAATAGTAAATGGGGAGGATAACTCTTTTGACCTAAAATGACTATACTTTGCCTCTATTTCAGTTACATCAATTGTTTCAACCACTTCATTAATTACTCTTGCTAAATGATCAGAAGGAATAAAATCTTCAATACTTGGTGGTAACAAAAACAATTGCTCATTGTTTACAGTCTTGAACTTTTGCATATAAACAAGACAACCAGTAGTTATGTTTTGCTGTCCATAAAATATCAACAAATGTGAATTCTCGGTCAGCCTCTTCTTCACCAACATCTCTTGTCGCAGCGGTGTCTTCATCAGCAAAATATTTGTACTGTACTTCCTACTTCTGCGATTGTAAAAAACTAATCAACTCATGCATTTCCTGTTTGGTTAACATGCCGCCATAAGCAGGCATATCATCACTTCCGTTTACAATGCGAAGCTTTAGTTCATATTCATTCAACCTTCGTCCAACCAAAGTAAGATCGGGGCCTTTGTTGCCACCATAACTGCCGATCTTATGACAATACTCGCATCCTTTTGCATAAAAAAGATGCATGCCGTTTATAATAGTTGAATCAGGATTTTTTGCTTTGTTAGCATTTGTTGTTAATGCTTCTGCTTCAAAAGACGGTGACCACGGCGATCGTGTTCCTACTATCAAAAGACTTATCGTAAAAACGACTACACAGATACACCCAAAAACAGCCCACGGTCTTTTTAACGGACTTCGTTCACC
>JAEZRL010000394.1 GCA_023440945.1 Bacteroidota bacterium | reverse complement strand
ATTATTAACTACATAGAGAACGAACTTATGACGCTGAAAGTAAACCTTAATGATAATTTTGCGCCTGATGTAAAAGCCGATGACAAAAACCTGCAGGAGATTTTACAATTCGTTGAAATGGGAAACGGCAAGACAAAAATTATTTCAACGATGGTAGGCTGGGGCACCACCGATAACTGGAATAAAACATCCGCCTTTTTTGAAAAAGGTAATGACTGGACTTATAAAGAGATATTGAAATTGTTTTAGAAACTTTCGTTTTTCCGTGGTGTTCTTTACTAAACACCTGCTTTATGCATCGATAGTTATGCATTATTGTCTTACCCTTCATACTTATGAAATTCGCTAACCGTTAATAAATATCCATCAGGATCACGAAATGAAAACTCCTTTCTCAAAGAGTTTGTATTCAAATGAATGTCTTCTTCTATAACACAACCTGCTTCTACTGCATTCTGGTAGATAGTGTTGATATTTTCCGTTCTGAAATAAAGCAACAGTCCATTACCGGGTGTTATACCCGGATTTGTCATTGTAGGATGATTATGTTCTCCCCATTTGTGAAGACAAAGAATGATTTCATCATCATCAGAAACTAAAACTGAAAAATGATTGCCGCCATGATTCTTTTTAAGCTGAAATATTTTCTGATACCAGATTGAACTCACCTCAACGTCTTTTACTGCAATTATCGGGTCTAATCTTGTCATAAATTGTTGAAATTAGTGGAAGATATTTTGTTTGTCTAAGCCGTTTCTATGTAATTATCCTTTGCTAATTTAGCAAAGCAAACTGCTTTAGTTAAGTGAAACTGTTATTGTACTACATGTTAGGCTTTTTAGCAGAACCAATTAGATTTACATCAACAAGTTCCAAAGACTTCACCATATCTTTTACCGTGTCTTTATATTTTTTAAAATGAGGTGTTAGTATATGCGATTGGTATGCCGCCAGGTCTGCATAAATTTCAAGAATAGTAATATTTGAAGGGTCATTTTTATCAGCCACAGCATAATAAGTTAATACACCTGGTTCAACACGGATAGCTGTTGTCATTTGTTCTTTTAGTGCAGCGTTATATTTGTCTAATTGCAAAGGGTCAACTTTAATCTTTGCCAATCTAACCATATTATTTTTTTCTTGTGCCATAAGCTTCGTATCCAATTTAAGTGTCAATACAAATAAGGCAACAATTGCAACCAACGGTTTAATAAAACTAAGTTGACATTTATAATTTGTTTTGAATGTTGTCATGAGAAGTTGTATAAATTTTACTTGCATCAATTAAGTTTTGGTATCCTCACCAACCAAGGTTTAAAGAATGATTAGTTGGTTACAACAAGGATTGCAGTTTCGGTGATTAAGGCACCAACCGATAGATCAAATACCCATTTTACCTGCTGGCGTTTTGTCTTACAAACATTTTAAATTTATTTTGGTCGTCTTTGCACCGGAGAAATGGATTTTGTAATTGTTTGTCCCTTTACTATTTGTCGTTCGTCTTTAAGTCTTGCAATAGAATTAGCATAAGCTTCTTGTAATAGTTTTTTTATGTCAGCTTCCGGAAGATCTTTCTTATCTTTTATAGTTATATGTCGGTATAAGCTGCCTTTGCCATTTAAAATCTTGTTACGGTCTGCGATTTCAGAACCACGATTAAACCCAAAGTTCACATGCTTGCTATAAACTGCCAAACTGCAGAAAGCATCACCAGCTTTGTCCGTAGGCGCAAAACCGATTGCCAAAGCATTGTAGTTGTCATACACAAGTTCATTACAGTCAGGATATAAGTCCCAAACAAATTCTCGTAACCAAAGCGTTATCTCCTTCACATTGTCAGGAAAAGGTTTTAAGAATTTAATCAGGTCTTTTGTATCTTCTTTTGGCATATTTAGAGTGGCAATTTACGCTTGCACGCAACGTTCTCTTCCGCCGCTGTTGTTCTTCACCAACAGCATGTATAACAAAATAAAGTTTCAATTTATTCATGCCCTTTAACTCTTATTTCCCGTACTTTTTTACCGCTACCATTCCTGAATGGAAACTTTTGCTAAAACAGGATAAATTTAAAAACATTCTTATTTAAAGCCCCGAATATCTTGTGATGCATGAAAGGTTTTTGCTTTATGGTTTTTCCTCATTAGTTGGTATCCTCACTAACCAAGGTTTAAAGAATGATTGGTTCGTTACAACAAGGATGCAGTTTCGGTTGATTAAGACGCCAACCGATAGATCAAAGCTGAGGCTGCGCTACGTCCGCCGGCATAGCAGCAAACCGATTGTTACGGGCAGTGTTTTTTTTCTTTTACTTGCCCGTCTATTTCCGCCCTGTCGCTTCTTGTATTTGCGCAGGATAGCGTTCTCCGACAATTTTAATTGTCGCCAATGTGGAATTTATTTTGCTTAACTCTTCTTTTGTCAACAAAACATTTGTCGCACCAATATTTTCTTGTAAGCGGTGCAATCTGGACGTTCCTGGAATTGGCACAACGAACGGTTTTTGAGCCAACAACCACCCTAATGCGATTTGCGCAGGCGTTGCGTTTTTATCTGTTGCAATGGAAACAATCAAATCAACTAACGCTTGATTGGCTGCTCTGTTTTCTTTGCTGAAACGGGGAAGCATATTTCTTGTGTCGCTTTTGTCCAAATCCACGTCTGCGTTTATTGTTCCTGTCAAAAAACCTTTGCCTAACGGGCTAAAAGGAACGAAGCCAATTCCTAATTCTTCCAACGTAGGAATGACGTCTTTTTCTGGTTCACGGTAAAACATAGAATACTCACTTTGCAAAGCCGTAACAGGCAAAACAGCGTGTGCCTTGCGAATGATGTCAACAGGTGCTTCGGATAAACCAAAGTGTTTTACTTTACCTTGTTGAATTAAATCTTTTACCGTTCCCGCAACGTCTTCAATCGGCACATTCGGGTCATAGCGATGTTGATAAAGCAAATCAATTGCGTCAATTCGCAATCGTTTCAAAGATGCTTCTGCAACAGCTTTTATTGTTTCAGGATGACTGTCTAAACCGAACCTTACGTTTCCATCTTTAAAGCCAAACTTTGTTGCAATGACAACTTTGTTGCGAAATGGTTCAAGTGCTTCACCTACCAACAATTCATTATCGCCATAGCCTTGAGCTGTGTCGAAAAACGTAATGCCTTGTTCAACTGCCGAACGAATTAATTGAATGCTTTCATCTTTTGTTGGCGCATTTGGAAAGCTCAAACCCATTGCACCAAAACCTAATTCAGAAACCTCTAATCCTTTAGTCCCTAATTTTCTTGATTTCATTTTTCCTTTTTTATAGCACAGTGCAAAGGTTTCTCAAGAAAAAAAGAAATCGTTTGCCATTTGGCAAAAAGTGAATTTAGCGGATATTTCTTCTTATTCTGCTTAGTGAAGATTGTGTAATGCCCAAATAAGAAGCGATGAATGATAAAGGGACACGGTTTGCAAGCGTTGGGAAATTTTCAATGAACTCATTGTAGCGGGTAGCGGCGTCTTGCGAAACCAAAATGCTTCTTTTTTCTATTTTTTCAGTATGCTGCTTGTTGTTTATTTTTTGAATAATCTTTTCCCAACCAATGATAGTGTCAGAAATTTCTTTCCAATCCTTTTTTGAAAACACTGTGAGTTTGCAATTGGTTACAGCTTGTAAATATTCAGAAGGTGTATAGCTTCCTTCTGAATTTGGTCCGTCTAATATCAAAAGGTCTTCATCAATAAAGTAACGTGTAATTTCTTCACCTTTATTGTTGTAGTAAAAAACACGAATAACCCCATCCGTCAGAAATCCAATTTGTTTTACTGTTTTCCCTGCTTCCCAATAATATTCGTCTTTGCGAAGTGCTATTTCTGAAGCTTTGCATTTTATCAGGTCAATTTGTTGTTTGTTCAAATTGCCAAACTGTAAAACGTAGTCGATGAATTTATCCATTCAGCAAAGTTAGAAATTGTCTTCCGTCGGGTATTTGTCATTTGGCAAAAAGGTCAGATGGAGTAGTCGTTTAACATTGCCTGTAACGTTTTAGCGCTTGCCGATGTACCGGCATTTTCCTTTTCCGCAAGGTCTCCTCAAAAAGGCATGAGCGTAAGCAGG
>JAEZRL010000355.1 GCA_023440945.1 Bacteroidota bacterium | reverse complement strand
CGGTGGACATTTCTTCTACATATAATTCCGCCTTCACCGGGTTGATTGAAATCAAAGCGCTGAGTGTATTCAAGCTATTAAAAAGAAAATGTGGTTTTATTTGTTCTTTCAAAAACTGGAACTGGCTGTTAGTATTATCTTTTTTCAATTGCTCTGCTTCAACAAATAACATTTTCCATTGCTGGAGGTAATAATAACATTCATAAACACCAATAACAATAGTAAAACATAAAATATACAGTCCGGTTATAAAAAAGTAATCATTGAATGAAAAGTGTGTGTATAAACCTAATAAGATTGTAAACCAGTTATTGATCAGTCCCATTAATGCGGCTACGGGAATACCTGTAAGTATGAGTAGTGCAATTCTTTTTTTTACATGTGTTATCCCTGGAATTTGTTTTCTGCAAAAAAGTACTAACACTCTTCCTGATTCCCAGGCCAATATTGAATATACAAGCGGAATTATTGCCCAACGTATAGAAATATCGGACGTGCCGATAAGCATCGCGTAAAAAAATATTAATAAAAAAACAGAAAGAATGATAGGGCCGTAAATACGGAATTTTCTCTCCGTCATGGTTTTTATTTTAAAGTTAATATTTAAAGTTCTTCAGCTAAGATTTTCTCAATGGTATTAAGCGCAGTTTTAGTCGTGCCGAAATTATTAACTGTTAGTGTTATCTGACAGAACAACAAATCGAACTGCATAATTAGGAAACTGAATTGTAGAAAAGACAGTTTTATGTGAGAGATGATAAACCTCTTCATTATCCTAAAGCCGGGCTAAAAAATTTGAGAAGGTTACTTTTTGATCTTTGTGCTATATTTTCTTTGTGTCTTTGTATTTGTTTTTACTACAATGGTATTGGTTTTCATCTCGCTAATGTATTTCTGCATTTAAAATCATTATTAAAACATTTAGATCATTATACAACGTGATCTCATCTACCTCATAATAATTTCGGTTTTCAAGGATGTTGTATTCAACATTAAAACCAAAAATTAATAACAAAAGCAATTGATCAAAAATGAGAAAGATGTATTTAAGTATGGCAATAGTATTCTTACTTATTGCAGGATGTAAAAAGGAAAATTCAAACAACTATTCTATTGACAGCACTTCCTTCGTCGAATGGAAAGGCTCTTCACCTGTTACTGCCAATAATGGTACATTTTTAGTAACCGGAAACGGATTAAGAGTAAAAGAAAATAAGGTAACAGAAGGCTCTTTCACTATCCCCATCAGTTCTATTAATGTAATGAACCTGACAGGTGATCTGAAACAGATGCTTACGGACCATCTTAAGTCTCCTGACTTTTTCAATATCGCACTGCATCCGACTGCAGGTTTTAAAATAACCAAGGTACAGGATATAATAGGCGAAATTCCCGAAGGTGCAATAGACGGAGCGAATGTGCTTGTGCAAGGCGAATTGACCCTGGTTGGTGTAGCTAAGAGCATCGCTTTCCCTGCAAAAATTGTAATAGCTAATGATAAAATGGAGGTGAAAGCTTTATTGAAAATAAACCGCCTTGATTGGGGAATAGATTATGCCGCTGACCCGGAGTTAGGAGAACATCATATTTATCCGATGGTTGACCTGTTTGTTTATGTATCCGGGAACAAAATGAATGATTGATGTAATAGTTGCAGAAAAAACAAACTGGAAGAAACCGTTGCTAACTTAAGACTTGAGATTTTTTGGAGAACATGGATTAGGATTTACTTAAAAGGCTGTCCATTATAAAACAGCCTTTTGATTTTATACAAGCTGTTGTACTTATTATACTGTTATCTCTCCTGTAAATAAGCTGTCTGATACTGTTTTTATTGATGGGGATAATTTTATTATATTGCCATACGACTACATCGTATTAACCAAAACCATTTAACATTAAACGCCAAAAGAAAACTGGTTGAAAGCTGCAGAGCAGCACAATATTTATAGAAATTATAAATAAATTCAAACAAAGCTGCAAAGCAGCGATATATATACTAAGGCTAAGGAGGAGTGGTATAAATGGCAGATGCCTATACACAAATTTATCTTCATGTAATTTTTGCCGTGAAAGGCAGAAGCAATCTTATATCTTCATCATGCAAAAATGAATTGTATAAATATATTACAGGTATCATAACAAATGAAGCACAAAAACTAATTGCCATTAACGGAATGCCTGATCACATTCATTTATTAATTGGATTAAAGCCCACCATTACTTCATCAAATCTTGTTCGCGATATTAAAGCAAATTCTTCAAGATTTATTAATGAGAAAGGTTGGATAAAAGGAAAGTTCCAATGGCAGCACGGTTTTGGAGCCTTTTCATATAGCCATTCACAATTAGATACAATCATCAATTATATAAATAACCAGGAAGAGCATCACAAGAAAAAAACATTTAGAGAAGAATACATTTCTTTTTTAGAGCATTTTCATATTGACTTTAAAACTGAATATATTTTTGAAGATGTTTTATAACGCTCCTTTGGAGCTTTCATAATATCTTATCAAACTATCACTATAAATATACCGCACTTTTGGTGCTGTATCATATGAAGAATAATATTTCCGGTCATCTCCAAAGTTTGGTTATTCTGCAACACTTACAACCCCACTTTCTTTTCAATCAAATAATCATTCCGGTCTGCTGCATTTCTTGTTACCAGTTCTGCTACAAAACCGGCAAGGAATAATTGCATACCAATGATCATTGCAGTTAAGGCAATATAAAAAGGCGGACGATTGCTTAAACCGGTATCAGGGTACATTAAACGGGTGATGATAAGATAAAGCACCATGATAAAACCAATGAGAAAACAAAGCGTGCCATATAACCCAAAAAAATGCATGGGTCTTTTACCAAACTTGCTTACAAAAGTTATGGTTGCAAGATCGAGGAAACCATTGATAAACCGTTCCCAGCCAAACTTTGTTACACCATATTTACGGGGACGATGCTCTACTACTTTTTCGCCAATCTTTCTAAAGCCCGCCCATTTTGCCAGCACCGGAATATAGCGGTGC